>SLDF01000011.1 GCA_007125435.1 Saprospiraceae bacterium | reverse complement strand
CTGAGCCGCCTCTGGCTCAGCGTCGACCTAAATTATAATTAAAATTGCATCTAAGAATATACATTTGAGCAGGCACTAAAAGTAGAAGCCACTCAAAACAGCAGCGACACTCTATGGCAGATCTGTGAATACAAACGGATAGCCCGACCTCCAGATCGACCTTAGGGAGAGATGGAGGTCACGCCCAGAGACAAAAAACTTATTGCTCAATAATGGTGGTTACCCTATCAAAAGTCAGTCCGGTAAAAATGCCAATAGCGTTGGCTGTACCTGTGACATTAGAGAAAATCTCACCCGGCTGACCAAATGGATTGCCATTGGCTGCAATGGACCCACGAACACTCACCTGAAAATCAAAATAGGCGCGATCAAGCCGAAAAATGGTATTAATGACGGTGTCGCCGATCTCACTTTGAAACCCACTTCCAAAGACCAGTAGACCATTGTCGACTACAGAATTGTCCGCTAAGAAATCCTGCTGCGGCACACTGTCCAGGCTTCCAAAATGAAGCATGCGCCTGTAAAAGCGTGGTTCGGATTTGTCGTCTATGATATAAACCAAAGTGCGTGCCATGTCCATAGTATCGAATTCTACAGCAATGGAGTCTATGGGAATAGGCTCTAAAATACGGGTCTGGCTCTCGATGGTCGTGCCATCCGACAGGATGATCTCTAGCTCATAATCCAGATCAAACCGCTCCGGGACAATCCTATCCGAGATATAGTTGAATATCTTTAACGATGTGGGGTCGACTCTCAATTCATTGCGCAGGGTAACTTCTTCTCCATCATACCTAATCACTACATCTGCATCGGTAATAAGTATGTCATCAAGGAAAGATAATAGGTCATCCTGCCCGGGAAAGGGGTCAAAGTATGCATTACTCCTAGACAATAATAGCCTGAATGGCCTACCCGGCTCCAGATAGCACTCGACTACCGGCTGGCTATCATAGTCCGGCAGCACGATCTCAACTTCACGCTCCAAATTGCAAGAAGTCATGACGATAAAAGCTGAAAAAAGCACGTAATATATATATGTGTATCTCATAGTGTTCAAAATTTGAAGTTCCAGGTAACTGATGGCAAAATCGGAAAAAGAGAAACTTGTCTGGCAGCAATTCTATTGGGTACGGCTCCAGCTGTGACATCATTAGCGCTAAACTGAGGCTCTAGAAATAAGAAGTAGGGATTGCGCCGATCATAAACATTATAAATACTCAAGGTCAGATCAGACTCTCCCCATCTTGGGAAAAATCGCGTGACGATACCCAGGTCTGCCCTGTGATAAGGTGGAAGACGAAATGTATTGCGATCTCCGAAAACCGGTACAACAGGATTTAAAGATGCACCTGGAACATCCTGAATCAACGTCCTGCCCTCAGGTAGCCAGGTGAGATCTCCTGAACCAAAGACAAAAGAAGCTGTCACACTGAAGCGTCTGTTGATATCATAAATAACGACAGCTGTAATATCATGTCGGCGATCGTATCTCGGTGCAAAAAAGCGACCGCCCATAATGTCTTCAAAATTACCTCTACGGATATAGGCCAATGTGTAGCCTACCCAACCTGTAACATCCCCCATAGTCTTCTCAACTCCAAGCTCTAGTCCATATGCAAAACCATTACCAAAGGCAAACTCCAACTCCAGTTCGGGATTAGCAAATAGCCTGGCGTGATCTTTGAAGTCGACTAAATTGTCGAGCCACTTATACCAATACTCATTGGTCAATGTCCAGCCTTTGCTAAAGTTCCATATACCACCGATAGCGATCTGGTCTGAAAGCTGTGGCTTGATGCGTTCTGTAGAAGGGTACCAAATATCAGTAGGTAATGAGATGGCAGAATTGGCCACCAAATGAGAATACTGGGCCATCCGAGCGTATGAACCTTTGAGCGAAAACTCGTCCGAAAAGGCATATCTGGCTGAAAAACGAGGCTCGGGCTGGACGTAAGTAGCACCATTACCTGTAAAGCCACTAACCCTCAATCCGATATGCATTTTAAGTCGGTCATTGACATCATAATCATCACTGATGTAAAGACCAAATTCATCACCAGCGAGATCATCGCCGGCAGAAAAAGCCACGTTTCCATCATCGCTACCTGCCTGGATACGTCCGACAGTATATTGGTGATTGATCCACATCACACCACCTCTAATCTCATGTCCGCCACCGGGGGTAAAGTAAAGATCGTATCTTAGATTAGCATCTCGAATGTTAGATCCCACACTAAAATTAAAGTCGGTCACCTGATTACTGATATTATATTGATAGTCTGAATAGGTAAACGTCAAATTACTGAAGAGCCGATCGCTAAATAAATGGTTCCACCTCGCTGTACCTGTGGCATTACCCCAATTGAAATTGAACTGAAACAAATCGTTGTCAAAGCCAAAAACATCACGACCAAAATAACCGGATATAAACAGTCTGTCAGATTCACTCAAAGTGAAATTTACTTTTGTATTGAGGTCATAAAAGTTGTAAGCGGGAATGGGATTGAAATCTGGGTTATCAGCTTGAGAACGATTGATGCCGTTAGTGATAAGATCTACATAAGTCCTCCGTCCAGATACGATGAAGCTAGACTTATCTTTCTGTATGGGACCTTCAAGGGTTAACCTTGACGAAATCAAGCCGAGACCACCTGATCCCTGGAATTTCTTTTTGTTACCTTCCTTGAGTCGTACATCTATGACAGAGGAGAGTCTACCTCCGTATTGGGCAGGAAATCCGCCTTTATATACTTTGACATCCTTCAGCGCATCGGCGTTAAAAACAGAAAAGAAGCCAAATAAATGGTCGGCATTATAGACAATGGCTTCATCTAATAAGATCAAATTTTGATCGACATTGCCGCCCCTAACAAACAAACCAGTACTGCCTTCAGAGCCTGAGCTGATACCGGGTTTTAGCTGGATGGTTTTAATGATGTCAACTTCTCCTAATAAAGCAGGTATTACTTTTGCTTGAGAAACTGCTATTTGCTCAACACTCATCTGTGTGGACCTCACCTGATCTCTTACTGTATTGGCAACGATCTCAACTTCGCCTAGAGTTATTTCCTCTTCACCCAGACTGATGTTTATTTTTTGATTGCTATTAGGAACAATGAGAATGGTTTTTTCCTGAAAGCCTATGTAGCTAATAACTAATTGAAGGGTATCTTCTGATCTGGGAACCGAAAGTCCATAATAACCGTACTCATTAGTCACTGTAGACTGCGAGGTCTGAGGAATAAAGACACTAGCACCAATCAAGGTTTCACCGGATGATCCATCCTCAATGATACCGTTGATAGAAACCTGGTCTTGCGCCACTGCAACTTTAGCAAAGAAAAAGAAAAGAAGTGCAAAAAGTGGGGTGGTAAAATACTTCATCAGCTTCTATTGATTTAGTCCGATAAACGCTAAGGATAAGACCTTAGTTTTTGGCAATCCTTTATTTTAGACTAAACTATAAAAAGCATTGATAAATGTAGAACATAAGTCAACAACTACTCAAAAGTCAAGTTGAAATTATACCTATAAAGATAGATAAGCAACAAAACAATTAGAAATACAGCTATAAAGAAATACATCAATAAATAACCTTTCTTACCTGCGTTTTTTACTTCACTCATTATATAAATAACATTTAATCGTGTTCAAATTTATGCACAAAAATAAGATTCTTGGCCTTTTATTAGTAGTGAAACGCTGAAATAAATTTATTAATCTTACCTCTGTGTTAATATGTACCTAAAATCCAGGTACACTTATAATATTAAAAAACCAGAGACAAGTTAATGGCCATATAATAGGGCCAAGCTTTAGACCAATAATGAAGGTATAAATTTTACTTAAGGCTAGAAACAATCAAATCAGAAGGCATACTAACCATTTGTAGTTAATTTTACAAAATTTAGTCTAAGACATACAATTTTTGAGCAGATGTATTTCTCAATGTGCGGCAAGTTGTTTTAATTGATATAAAATTTTAATAAAGATTTATGGGTATATATAAAGTTGTGTAAATGTGTCCTTTAAGTCATATTACACATTTTCATAATACATTGATTTTGTTTACATTAAGTTAAAAATAGTCATTCAAAAATGTGTCTACTTTGATCAATATTTATTTACTTTGACGCTTTAAATAACAATCTCCCGATTGCTCATGGAACATAATCCTAACGGAAAAAACACGCTCATACAACTCATACACGAGTACGAGGCACTGTCACAAAGAAATGACATTGGCAGATTTGAAGAAAAGTCGCTACTAAAGTTGGCTAATTTTTTTGAAGAAGAGCTAAGAAATGACAAGGCGCTTGAAGTCATAGACTTTGCTATGGAATCATTTCCATTCAGCGTAGAGTTCTACCTAAAGAAGGTACACTTATTATTAAGTAATCATTCTTTGGATAAGGCAACTGATCTTCTTCAACTAGCTGAAAATCTTTCGCCCGGAGACATTCATGTTCAGTTATTAAAATGTAAGATTTTATGTCTGAATAATGAGTGTGAAACAGCATTATCCATCATCAATCAATTGCTTAAGGAAGACACGAAGACCAATTTTACAGATATAAAATTGGCTGAAGCTTGTATCTATGAACACCAAAGAGAATACAGCATGTGCTTTGACACGCTGAGTGAAATCCTGAATTTTGATGATAAGCACAACTACGCAATTGACAAAATATGGACTATTGCCGATGTCAGTAAGCGTTACACAGATAGTATACGCCTGCACAGTGCACTAATAGACAAAGATCCTTACAATTACAAAGCATGGTACAATATTGGCCAGGCATATGCTTCTACAGGGGAGTATATTTTGGCTATACAAGCTTTGGAGTATGCATTTATCATCAACCCGCAGTTTGAGTCCGCATATAAAGAATGTGCAGATTTATGTTATGAGGTTGGTAAGCATCAGAGAGCATTAAAGATCTATTTAGAATCATTAGAGGTTTTCGGGCCGGATATTGATGTTTATTTTAATGCGGGGCAATGTCTACTTTATCTAGGTAATAGTAGGTCAGCCAGAAAGTATTTCAACAAAGCATTAAAACTAGATCCATTCAATGATGAGATTCAATACTCTATTGGCCTGACATTCGCAAGAGAGTCAAGATGGATCAATGCGATAAACGCCTATAAAAGAGCTCTTGATATTGATGACATGAGAGAAGAGTACTATGCCGGTCTCGGTGAAGCATACTTTCACATCAATGAGTTTGAGAAAGCTGAATACTTCTTCAAGAAAGCCATCATTGATGGACCAGAACAGAGCTTTATATGGCTTGCCTATGCAAATTATCTCATGGCCACCAATCGACTAAGAGATGCCATAAAGCTTCTTGAAAAAGCAGACTTTTATACACAATCTGTAGAACTCGAATATTGTAAAACAGCTTGTTACTTTTTGATGGATAAGAAGTCAGAAGGTCTCGCAGCTTTAGCATGTGCATTAGAAAAAGACAGCTCTATGCACGTATTACTTTTTAACTTTGCACCTCACGTGCAGTTCGACACAGATGTGTTATCCACAATAAAATACTACTCAGAACAATAAACCTAACTTTTGTTTTTAAGCCCTTTCATCGCAAGGTGAAAGGGCTTTTTTTATCAATCAGAGCAGGCTAAAAAAGTGTTAAACCCGGATTATGCATAACACCAGCTTAGCATCTTTCTCACTTAAACATTGAGTGTTATACCTTTTCTTTAATGAAGTTAGTCATCTTAGTAAAAAGATGTAACCTGGTATAGCCACCATAGATACCATGGTTTTTATTGGGATAATAATAGGTGTCAAACTGCTTATTAGCAGCTATTAATGCTCTGGCCATTTCTACAGCGTGCTGAAAGTGTACATTGTCATCTGCCATACCATGAATGAGAAGGTAACTGCCTTTTAACCGATCGGCAAAGTAGACAGGAGAATTATTCTTATACCCATCGGGGTTTTCCTCTTCTGTGCGCATATACCTTTCTGTATATATGGTATCATACCATTTCCAATTCGTAACCGGAGCTACTGCGATTGCAGCTTTAAACACATCATTGCCCTTGAGCAAGCAGAGCGACGACATATATCCGCCATAGCTCCAGCCATATATACCGATACGATTAGAGTCAGTATAAGGTAAGGTGCCCAGATACTTAGCAGCTTCGATCTGATCTATCGTTTCATAATGTCCGAGTTGCAGGTATGTCATTTTTCTGAAGGTCTGTCCTCTGGCTCCTGTACCGCGATTATCTACACATGCTACTATATAGCCTTCCTGAGCAATCATCTGCAACCACCAGTAATTTGCCCCTTTCCAGGAGTCAGTTACCTGCTGGCTATTGGGGCCGCCATAGAGAAACATAAAAACAGGATAGGAAAGATCAGGGTCAAAGTCACGAGGCTTGATAAGATAGCCATTCAGACTTACCCCTTCACCTGTCATAAAGTTAAAAAACTCCGGTCGCTTTAACTCATACGACTCATGCAATGATCTTAAGTCGGCATTATCCTCTATCACTCTGACTGTGTTCCCTTCATTATCTAAAACACTATACTCTGGTGGTGTGTTTATGGTCGAAAATGTATTGACCCAATAGTCAAATGTAGAACTAAACTGACCGGAATTGTAGCCTTCATTAGGGTTAATCTTGACCATTTTATCTCCCGAAAAATCTGTGTAGTAGATATTTCTAGTCATTGGGCTATCATCAGCAGCCTGAAAATAAATTCTTTCTCTCTCTTCATCTACACCGTAGAATGAGGTCACATCGAAATCACCAGAAGTGATAGCGTTTAACAACCTTCCATTCATATCATATAAGTACAAATGATTGAATCCAGATCGCTCACTTGACCATACAAACCATTTTCGCGAACTAAAAAAATACAAATCATCATTGATATCTATATAATATGGATTTTTCTCTTCGAGCAAGACGGTGTGTCTACCATTAACAGGGTGCGTTAGTTTAAGTTGCAGTTCATTCTGGTGCCTATTCATCGTAAATGCAATGATTCGCTCAGGAGCATTGGTCCATGTCAATCTTGGTATGTATTCGAGGTCTCCAAGATCCGCTAAAATGGTAGTATCCTGATCCAGATTGTATACATGAAGCGTAACACTCGCATTCTTTTCACCGACTTTTGGGTATTTAAAGGTGATACGCTCCGGATATAAATCATCATTGTACATTTCCATGGTGAACTCCGGCACCTCTGTTTCATCAAATTTTATGTAGGCAATGAAATTACCCTCAGGTGACCATTCATACGCTCTGGTGAGACTAAATTCTTCTTCATAAACCCAGTCCGATGCACCGTTGATGATGTGGTTTGACTTTCCATCCTCAGTGATTTGTTGCACCGCTCCGGTAAATAAATCTTTTATGTACAAGTCATTATCTGACACAAAAGCTACTTTATCCCCCGAGGGTGAAAAAGTAGGATACATCTGCTTGTCACCATCGTGCAGAACCTGCAACTCCCCAGTGGCTTTATCGTAGACGTAGTAATGCGCTTTGCTGCTATATCTGTATATTCTTTCCTGTTCTGTAGCTAATAAAAACTTCTCACCATCACTGCTCATCTGGTAATTATTAAACAGTAATGACTCTCCATTGGGTTTCTTGAGTGCAGAGCCGACTAGTATCGTGTCTACAAGTCTACCGGAGGTGATATCATATCTCAATATATCATTGCCCGACAACCTCAGATAGCTCTTCTCATCACCTGCAAAATTAAACCCGGCAATGTATTTTGAGCTAAACTTTGGAGAGGCCCAGATGTCTTCCAAAGTAATCTTTGGAGGAACATTAGACTTATCATCAGTCTGCGCATGTGCACTCTCCCCTGCTAAAGCGAAAACAAAGCAAGACAATAAAATGAAGTCAACCATATATTTCAGCGATCTCATATATCTGTTTTTAAATGTCAAATTTTTACACGTATCAATCTCAGGAAAGTCTCTGCATCCACTCATTTTAATGAGGACCAGGTCTTCATTTAGTCGTGTTCAGCCGCCATTTCTAGGTTTTGATATCCATCTCTGGGCCACCTAGAAAAGCTCCCAAAGTTAACGAATTTAGTAGTCCAATATTAAATAATTGATAAAATAAACACATTGTTGATGGGTGTATTTCATTTTGTTACTTTGGGCATCACCCTTCACTTCGTTACGGGTCGCTATGTTACAGGGCTCCCTGAACGGTCGGCCTCAGCTTCGCTATCGCTACGCTGAGTCTGGCTCCTCCGTCGCCACCCTTACACATCGCTGATGCAAATGCTTTGTATTTATAATTAACCTGTCGTCAATCGGTTAATTGCGAAGAGCTTTCAGGTTGAAATTGCAGAGCGGCCAGCTTTTGATAGAGACCATCGGCTTTGTCATTCAATTCGGTGTGGGTACCCGATTCCGCTACGATACCGTTATCGATGACATAGATCTTATCCACATCTCTGATAGTAGCCAGTCGATGAGCGATGATAATGGATGTACGGCCTTGCATGAGGGTGTTAAGAGCATCTTGTACCATTCTCTCAGACTCTGCATCCAGAGACGATGTGGCTTCGTCAAGGATGAGAACTGTAGGATCTCTCAAGATAGCTCTGGCTATGGCAATTCTTTGCCTTTGTCCACCGGATAGCTTTACACCTCTCTCGCCTACTATGGTATCCAGACCCTCAGGAAAGGATTGGATAAAGTCCCATGAATTAGATTGCCTGGCTGCCTCTATTATAGCTGACTCATCAGCATCGGGATTGCCATAGAGGATGTTTTCTCTGATCGTGCCACCAAAGAGCATGACCTCCTGTGGCACAATGGCCATATGCGATCGGTAAGAACTTAATGGTAAGGCATTGATGTCCTTATCGTCTATGGTAATTTGCCCCTGTTCGATATTGTAAAACCTCAAAATGAGTTGTACAATAGTTGACTTACCGGCACCACTTGAGCCGACTAATGCAATTTTTTCTCCTGCTTTGGCCTCCAGGTTTATCCCTTTGAGCACAGGTACATCGGTCCTTGTGGGGTAACTGAAATGAACGTCGGTCATTTTAATATGACCTTTCAAGTCGAGTTTTTCGTCTGATACATCTGAAGGCGCTGTAAGGTCAACTTCTGCATCATATTTTAAAATCTCTCTGACGCGTTCTGTGGCACCCACTGCTCCCAGCAGCTCAGTATAAAAACTACCAAGCCCGGCAATGGCGCCTCCAATAATTGCTGTGTAAGAGACAAATGCAACCAACTGACCTGCTGTGATGCGACCAGTCTGCACCATCATAGCCCCTTCCCAAATGATGAAAAACAAGGCACCAAATAGCAACGTGACGATGAATACTGCAAACAAAGCACGCCCTCTGGCATACTTTAAAGAAATATTGACCACCGTGTGAATAGACTTTCCATAGCGAATGGACTCGAACACTTCGTTAGTGAATGACTTTACTGCCTGTATGGATTGTATGGTTTCATTTAGTATGGTATTGGAATGAGCTAATTCTTCTTGTCGCTTTTTTGAAAGCTTCCTGATGAAGCGTCCAAAAAACATAGCGCCTACTACGATTACCGGAAAACTAGCTAGCATAATCAATGCCAATCTCGGTGTTGTGACAGCTAAAAACACAATTCCTACTATTAATATGATGACCTGCCTGATAAACTCTGCAAGTGTGATAGAAAATGCATTGTAAAGTTTTTCGATGTCGGCTGTTATTCTACTGACGAGCTCTCCGACTCTGTTTTCTTCAAAAAAGACAATGGGTAAACCAATCATTTTATCGTATACCGCTTTGCGAACATCGGCGATTCCTCTTTCACTTACCTGGGCAAAAAACATAACCCTGGCATAGGAGAACAAGCCCTGTATCACCAATATACCGGCCAGTATCCAACCTATCTTACCCAATGTCAGGTCATAGACTTCTTCACCCTGTGCGATATCTATCATGAGGCCCGATAGATACGGGAATACCATGAATACCATACTCGATAAGAACAAGAGTAGCAATCCGAAAATAAGATACCAGCGATACGGCCGAATGTACACAAATATCTTTAGAGCCTCCTTCAGGCTTTCTTTATTAAACTTGGGCTTTTCTTCTGTCTTATCTCTTTTTCTTCCAAATGCCATGATAGGATAAATAATTAATCTGCGAAAATAGGCTAATTTTATTTAACCCGGGTTATGAAACGGTCTGGTTGCCAGGTTTTATGCTATTAACCCGATATATATGTCTGAGCATTACCAATGCCAAGATGTCAAGCGCCTCATTGCTCTTGACCGCACTTCTTGTTGCTATTGAATACATGCGTAAGCCTCCATGTGTTGTAAATGCAAATTGGTAAAAAGAGTTTTACATTCATACCATTAGTGTGATAAGCTCAGCTTGGACATGAAGGCTTTTTGAAGGAAGTTGGTTCTGTGGTCATAGATTCCAGATCAAAATAATTGTATTACAAATGCAGTTTTCCAGGCTTACCTGTAGATGTTTCATAACTTATGGTCTATATTTGGATCTTTTGTATGAGGAGAAGATGAGGGCTCTGTTTATATATGACCCAATGTAACATGAGGAAGACTCATGCTGGACTAATACTTCTTCATTGCATCAGCGATGTGTAAGGGTGGCGACGCAGGAGCCAGACTCAGCGTAGCGATAGCGAAGCTGAGGCCGACCGTCCAGGGAGCCCTGGAACGTAGCGACCCGAAGGGTGATGCCAAAAGCAAAAAAAAGACCAAAACATCTAGCGTTCACGAATTGTTTTAACTTTAATTTTAACCCGCATTCAATAGCGAAAATGACAAAAAATATTTTATTGATAATGATGATATTCAGTACGGCTATAGCTCAAGGCCAAGTGAAAGAGCGACATGATATAGACGAGAAATATACCTGGGACTTATCTCCGATTTATGAAAGTGACGAGGCGTGGCAAAATGCTAAGACAGAGATTAAGGCTAAGATGACAACGGTGGAATCATATAAGGGGAAACTGACCGCATCTGCAGAAAGCCTATATGCGGCACTGGAATACTTAACGAACCTAAGGAAAGAGCTATATCGCTTGTCGACATATGCTAGCATGAAGTCAGATGAAGATACGAGAGTGAGTAAATATGCGGCGATGAAGCAAGAAGCCTATGCTATCTCGACTGATCTATCATCGCTAACGTCGTATTTCGTGCCGGAGCTATTGGCTGCCGACCCGGATACTCTGAGAACATATATACAATCATATGAGCCGCTCAAGACCTACGAAGCCTACATAGAGGATATACTGAGAAAAAGGCCTCATAGGGGGTCGGAAGAGGTCGAGAAGATAATCGCTCTAGCAGGGCTGATGTCAAGTACGCCATCGAGTGTTTTTAATATGTTTTATAATGCTGATTTCCCCTTTCCGGAGATAGAGGTGGATGGAGAAATGCTAACGCTGAGCCCTTCTGTATTTTCTCAAACAAGGGCAAAAAGTGACAGGGCATTGAGGAAGCGTGCTTTTGAGGCGTTTTTTCAGAGGATTCATGAGTTTCAGCGAACATTCGGGGCCCAGCTTTATGGCAGTCTACAGAAAGATGTATTCTATGCAAAAGCACGGCGATATGATAATACATTAGAGAGTGCACTAGATGCCGCCAATATACCCACAGATGTCTATCACAATCTAGTGAATAGTGTTAATGATAATCTGCCGACGTTTCACAGATATCTTAATCTGAGAAAGCGTATGATGGGGATGGATACACTTCACTACTACGATCTATATGCACCGCTAGTAGATGAAATCGATCTGACATACAATGTGGAAGAAGCTCAGGATATCATATTAGCATCATTAAAACCACTAGGGCGAGAATATGTAGAAGTCGTAGATAGTGCCTTTCAAAACAGGTGGATTGACATGCTGCCCAATAAAGGCAAGCGGACTGGCGCCTACTCGAATGGCTCAGCATATGATGTCCACCCTTATATACTTATGAATTATACAGAGTCGTATAATGACTTATCGACTTTGACACACGAGCTTGGTCATACTATGCATAGTTACCTGACCAATGCCGAACAAGCCTTCATAAACTCTAACTATTCGATATTTGTGGCCGAGGTCGCTTCGACAGTGAATGAAGCATTGCTAAATGATCATTTACTAGATGATATTGACGATGACAAGATCAGGCTAGCCATTCTGGGTAATTTCTTAGAGGGTGCCAAAGGGACGCTATTCAGACAGACACAATTTGCAGAATTTGAGTTGGCTATGCACGAGCTCGTAGAGAAGGGTGAAGCTATGACCGGTGAAAAATTTGATGAACTCTATCATGCTATCACCAAGAAGTACTATGGGCATGATGAAGGTGTCTGTATAGTCGACGATTACATAAAGTCCGAATGGTCTTTTATTCCTCATTTTTACTACAACTATTATGTGTATCAGTATGCCACATCATTTACAGCTGCACAAGCTATTGTGGAAAATATGTATAAAGGAGGAGAAGCTGAGCGTGAGCGTTATATCAACTTTTTATCGGCGGGCAGCTCTAAGTATCCTGTGGACTTGCTCAAAGATGCCGGAGTAGATATGACGGGGTCAAAGCCATTTGACCTTACCATGGATAAGCTCAATAAAGTGATGGATGAGATGGAAGCCATTCTGGACTCGCTAAATAAATAAGGATGATCTCTCTAGAAAATGACATAGTCATTGCCAAAATTGATCCGCATGGCGCGGAGCTAAAGAGCCTTTTCCATAGAGGTACAGATAATGAGTACATGTGGCAAGGTAACCCGGTGCATTGGAATCGTAGCAGTCCTATTTTATTTCCGATCGTAGGGTCATTGAAAGAAGGTTATTATACGTATGCAGGTCAAAATTTCGCATTGCCCAGACATGGCTTTGCAAGGGATCAGCGGTTTGAGGTATTGGCAAAGTCCTCGCGGCATGTCGAGTTTAAGCTTGGATATAATGAGGAAACACTGTCTGTTTTTCCGTTTAAGTTTTCGCTACATGTCTTGTATGAACTAGATGGAGATACGGTTACGATTAATTATCGTATTTGCAATGAAAACACAGAGGAGGCGATATTCTTTTCTATTGGTGGGCATCCTGCATTTAATGTTCCACTAACGGGCTCAAGTGGCTATAATGACTACTATATTGAATTTGAACCTCGTAGTCGTCCTGAGAGGCATATGCTAACCAAAGACGGACTTTTGGAGCCTTCTACCTCAGGAGTACCATGGACAGGTGAAGGACGGCTTTATCTTTCAAATGATTTATTCTATAAAGATGCATTGGTTTTTAAGGATATAAAGTGCGACGCCGTAGTACTCAGATCAGTGAAGGACAACCGCGGGGTAAAGTTGACAATGAAAGATTTTAATCACTTTGGATTATGGGCTGCTCCCGATGCGCCTTTTGTATGTCTTGAACCCTGGAATGGGATATCCGACTTTGTCGATCACAATAACGCCATAAGTGAAAAATTAGGCATTAACAGTCTGGAGCCGGATAAAATGGTGAGTTATGCCTTTGCTATAAAGATTTTTTGAAAAAATAACGACAAAGTCCCAACGATTAACCGCATTGACACGTTTACAAAACCGTAGACAAACTTAAATCTACATTTTTCCGGCTATTGTGAAGTCTCATTCGAGGCTAAAATCAGTTTTTCTATTTTCTTGAAAGTGTATTAGTTACACAAATCCCATTGACATGACCTTGCTTTGAGAAAAGCGAACGCACGATTATTTAATTTATATTTTTAAACCAATCCAAAAATAGATTATGAAAAGACTTTCAACACTTTTGATTCTTTTTTTGGTCATGACGGTTCATATGGTAAATGCACAATCCATTTATGCAATTATCAGCACCAGTCCTGATCACAATACATTGACAACGGCTATTGATGCCGCCGGATTAGACGGCACATTAATGGGTGATGGGCCATTTACAGTTCTTGCGCCTACAGATGACGCATTTAATGCATTGCCGGCCGGATTATTAGATGACTTGCTCGATGATCCGGAAGGTGCATTGACAGAAGTATTGCTTTATCATGTCATAAATGACGAAGTGGATGCGGATGGCTTGGTCAATTCTCAAGTAGCCATAATGGCAAATGGCCAGACTGTCAATATCACAACTATGAACGGAGATATCTTTGTCAATGATGTTCAAGTTACTGTCGAGGATATTCCCGCTGACAATGGTATTATCCATGTTTTAAATGGTGTATTGATTCCTTCATTTGATGACGAATCTTTCACTGTAGCTGATATCATAGCGGAGGAAGACGACCTGAGCACATTAGCCACGGCTGTGGATGCTGCCGGCCTGACCGAAACACTGGAGGGAGATGGGCCATTTACAGTTTTTGCTCCAACAAATGATGCATTTAATGCTCTTCCTGATGGTTTACTAGATGATTTACTTGCAGATCCGGCTGGAGCGCTAACGGACATCTTATTGTACCATGTAGCTGGAGATAGTCTTGGATCAGCTGATTTATCAGATGAACAAGAAATCATTACAATAAATGGAGCAGCAGTCACAGTAACCATATCAAATGGGGATGTATTTATAAATGATGCGCAAGTTATCGTTGCAGACCTAACAGCTGACAATGGTGTAGTACACATCATAGATGCTGTATTAGTACCTGATGATAGTCCAGAGATTTTTTCAGTATTTAATATTATAGAAGACAGTCCTGATCACAACACTTTGGAGCAGGCTATTATTGCAGCCGGACTCGTGGAGGCCCTGGAGGCAGAGGGCCCATTTACAGTATTTGCACCGACAGACGATGCATTTGACGCTCTACCTGACGGTGTGTTAGATGGTCTATTGAGCGATCCTGAAGGCGCCTTATCAGAAGTACTTCTGTACCATGTCATAGGAGATAACTTAGGCTCCTCAGATCTAGAAAACGATCTGGAGCTGACAACTTTAAATGGAGAGACAGTGCTGATCACGATAGAGAACAGTAATGTATTCATCAATGATGCTCAGGTTACGGTGACCGATTTATTGGCAGACAATGGTGTTGTCCATGTTATAGATGCTGTGCTGGTTCCTGGTGATTCACCATCGGATCCGACTACGGTGATGGATATTATAGAAAATGCAGATGAGTTATCCACACTAACCGTTGCTATAAATGCAGCAGGATTATCCGGTACCCTAAGCGGATCAGGTCCATTCACAGTATTTGCACCAGTTGATAATGCATTTAATGCCTTACCTCCGGGTCTGATAGATGATTTGCTTGCAGATCCTGATGGTGCATTGACAGCTGTTCTGACATACCACGTGGTAGGATCATCACTATCATCGGGTGGACTGACTGATGGCCAGGAAATCATTACACTAAACGGACAGTCCGTTACCATATCTATAGAAAATGGCGATGTATTCATTAATGATGCACAAGTCATCATAGCAGATTCAACTGCAGATAATGG
>SLDF01000221.1 GCA_007125435.1 Saprospiraceae bacterium | reverse complement strand
GTCAGGCTACCCTTGATGCCATCTTCAAAGGCTAGACCGCTGCACTGCTTGATAATTTTACTTTATACTTCCTGCTTCATCGGTCGCGTAGCACTTAAGGCTATGCTCTCTCTTCAGCACTTGTCTAAAGTAAAATTCTCTAAGCTCTAGATCTTTTCAGACGACATCAAGTGTAGCCAGTGGCTATGCGCGTATTTTTTATTCTTCGATCTTACTCAAAATAACTGTGACTTAGATCATACGACGGCTATTTTCAGACTCGTTTCAGGGCTCGCTACTCGCTCGGCCTCGATTTCGCTAAGGCTACATCGAGTCTGGCTACGCATTCGCTTCGCCACCCACTCCACAGCGCTGATGCATCACAAGAAAAAATGATATTTTGAAGTGTATTCGGACAATAAAAGGCGCAAAAAAAACCAGACCAGTACAACGGAAAACTACGTGCCGGGCTCTTTCAAGGTGAGTAAAGGCTTAGCCCCTGTGTGCCTGTAACAGACATCGTAAAAAATTGAGGTTTCAATAGAGAAAACCAAATAGCCAAAGCGGAATCTTGTTCTTGTATCCAATTTCGATTTCGTCTGCGGCTATGAAGGCGCGTTCTACATTTTTAATCTGTTTTTGCGATTTTGATCTACCACCTATTTCAAAAGTCCTATTTCCAATTCTAAAATCGCCAATCTTTGTGTACTCCACCTGATGAAGTGTGGATAGTTGGCTAATAAAGAAGCTTTCCCGGATGCTTCCGATGTTACTATTTGCACCGGTCAACGCATAAAAGAGATTGGGGTGCGACAAATACAATTTTTCAGGTTTTTGCAGCCTACTGATGCCACTGGAATCGGTGTACAATTTCCAGACAATGCGCATGTCTTCAAGGTACTTTAAAAAAGCCAGCAATTGGTTTCGCGAAACTTCAATCCGTTCACTGAGTTTACTGATATTGGGCTTAAACGGGACGCTTTCTGCCAATACATGAAGCAGTAATCTGATTTTTTCAATACTGCGATAATTCAACTTATGGACACCCGGAAGATCCGTACTTAGTGCTACATTTATAGTTTCGGCCAATTTTTGATGGTAAGTGTCTTTGTTTTCACTAAAGTATGGGTAGTAGCCGTATTGCAAATATTGCTTAAACCAGGCCAGTGGTTTTATTTCTTTGCAAATCAATCGCGATGTCGATATGTGATCAGCTAATATGTCTTCCAGTGTAAGCTTTTTGAAATCTGCGACCCCGCTAAAACTGAGAAACTCCCTGAAAGAAAGCCCAAATAGCTCATAAAAAACAGCTCTTCTGCTCAAATCACCTTTTGCCTGTTCGATATGAATAAGAGATGATCCTGTAAACACAATCTGAAGCTCCGGATGATCGTCATAAATATTCTTGAGTTCTATCGACCAATTAGGATATCGGTGAACCTCATCTACCAGTAGGTGCTTTCCTCCTTCTTTCACAAAAAGGTCAACCAGGTCTACCAGTTTGTTTTCTGTAAAGTATAAATCATCCAAACTGACATACAGGGTTTGATCCTGCGGAAGTTCACTTTTTAAGATGTGTTGGAGCATGAGCGTTGTTTTGCCCGAACCTCTAGCTCCTTTGATCCCAATAAGTCGGTTACTCCAATCAACTTCACCTAAGAGAGATCTGAAATGAGATAGAGGCGTTTGATCTAATTTCTTTATGTATTTTTCGATCAGCTTCTCCATATTGTTGTTTTCAAACAACAAATTTATGCATTTTTTGCTATATTGAGATAACAAAATGAGATAAAGTATAGTAATGAGGCTAATGGGAACATGATACAGAATGTGTAGATCTGCATAATCCTGCGGAGTTGCTAAAGTAGGTTGCGGGATGCATTCTCTGAGCCTTCAACTACCTGCAATACGTCATTGGCTATAAGTATTTCCAAATTCTGGTTTTTAATAAGCCGATTGAGTTCGATATCATCAGCTTTTTAAGTACACTTCGAGTTCTTTCGTATTGTCGTTGTTTTTGTTGTTATATATAGCAGAAAAAAGGAGTTGATCACATTTAAGACGACATATTGGCTAAATGGTATATCTGGATCGAAAGGTATAGTACTTGGTTTTATAGATTTAGAGTTTAAAACCTAATTATGCATCGAATAATCCCTATCCCCAACCTGTTGATAGCAACAGGCGGGCACTATAGCTTAAAATCGACAAAGGAGATTTACGGGCACAAATAAAAAAAGAAAAAAAGCGAGAATAAATGGTTTCAAAATAAGGTGCTTCGCTTGATATAGTTCATGCCCCGTAAAGATGACCGAACGGTGCATAACCGAATGGCATGCAGCAATTGGATTGACTAAACGTCAATCTAATAATGAAAGAACTTAGCCACGTAGGGCTCGGCTTTGAATGCTCCTGACTAGAAGACGAAATGCCATTATCTCATATTGGTTTTATATGACATACGTGAATTTCCTTTCTTGATTCTAACCCTCATTAAGAATTCCCATTGGAATATTTAGGAATTTAATGATCAAGTGACCTCCAGTTTTTCACTCTTCGTTTCAGATCCGCCATATCTACATGATGGGCATCATATCCTTCCGGATTTACTGCTATGATCAAATTGAAATATTCTTCTTTTGACATGTCACTCCTGATATAGTCCTTGAACATTTGAAAGCCCGGTGGTCCGCCGCAGTTCTCAGGAGGGCATGCGCCTTCGGCATTGAGCAGTTCCGGGAATGGACTATTGCTATCTTCGTAACCTTCTACATCAATTTCGTGCATCCAATCGTCTCCATAATCATACTGATAGTACATTTTGTCTCGTTCTTCGTCTTCTTCTATGTGAAATTGATTTAGATATTGCCAGAGAATATTATCCGCAGGAACCATCCTGGCATTCGCTCCAAACTCCTCGGCATATGGGCTTACCACGGTAAAATATCTACTTTCCAAATGCTCACTGAATGCATACAAATGCTGGTGTTCCCACCCCATTGCAGCTTGTATGATCAGGTGCAAATCGTGAAAGCTCAAATCGAATGGAATGGCTACCCTACGCCATACCACCGGATCTTCTATATATAAAAGGCGTATGTTAATTATTAATCTGATGACTCTTAGGGTTTACTCATTAATTAATGTGAACTATTGTCGCTTTCCATCATGCATATAGAAAAATAAAATCATACCAATTCTGTCACTTATGTATTTCATAGTTCTTTGTTCTACCTTTGATGCTTTTCCTTAGCCAAGAAGCTTTACATGTTAAAAATCAAAAGTACATCATTTTGTCGCTATTATTAAAAATGTACTCTATTATATCGCATTGTGGATACGAATCGGTATAGCCCGTCCCTCACCACAACACTGATGCATCACAAGAAAAAAGTGACATTTTGAAGTGTATTCGAACAATAAAAGACGCAAAAAAAACAGACCAGTACGACGGAGAACTACGTGCCGGGCTTTTATGAGGTGGGTGAAGGCTTAGTTGTTAGTGCCCGTCAGTTTTTTTCATCGGTCAGTCTATATATAGTTAGACTTTTATTACCTGTTTTGTAGAAGAAATTCAATTCCACTCCTTTTTTTAAGTCCCTACTTGCTGTTGCTGAGGAAATATCCTTAAACACATTCATGTAATCCTTTCGTGTAAATTCATTTTTCCCCTGAGTTAAAAAATAATTTAATCTATCTATATCCTTAAGGGTTCTATTGTTGAAACTTAGTAATTCATTCAGTGATTTGTCAATCACATCAAGCATATATTCAATAAATAATGTCGACTTTCCGGCTTTATCACTTTGAGATAGCGCATTATAATAGTCAGATTGAGTTTGACTGATTAAGGTTTCAAAAGGTAGAAATTCAAATAAAGGATACTTCTGCATTAGAATTACGGTTTGCCATAGCCTTCCCATTCTTCCGTTTCCATCCATAAATGGATGGATGAATTCCATTTCATAATGAAAAACGCAGCTTTTTATTAAAGCAATTTCATCTTCGTCTTTTAAATATTTAAAAAGGTCATCCATGAGAATCGGAACGTTTTTGGCTGGCGGAGCAATATGAGCAACTTTCGTACCCTGAAAAACGCCAACTTCTTGTCTTCTATATCTTCCCGGCTTTTCAATCAAGTCATTCATCAGTAGCTTATGTGCATTAAGAAATGATTTAGAAGAAATGGGGTTGAAAGTTGTCAATAAGTCATAGACTTTAATTGCGTTTAATACTTCTAATACATCCTTTTTTGGACCAATCACCCTTTTTTTATCAACAATAGCAGTTATTTGTTGCTGTGTCAGCGTATTGCCTTCAATTCTTAATGAAGCGTGTATTGTCTTTATTTTATTCTGTTTCCTTAGCTGAGGCGAGGGTCTATCAATATGGTTTGCACTAATCTCTCCTATTTTTTCTGATATAGAAGTTATCAGCTTTAGTGTTTTTGTTGTTATATCGTAGGGTGGTTTCATGTGATACTATCATTTGACACTATCAAAGATAATCATTTTTTT
>SLDF01000188.1 GCA_007125435.1 Saprospiraceae bacterium | reverse complement strand
TTCAGAAACTAAGCAATGAGTCTGCGGTAACACCGGGTGGGAAGCCATTCGCTCCAAGGCCATACGTCGATAATGATCTAGTCTGGAAGAGTATGCCTATCACTGGATTTTCGCCGACATTTACGAATGCCGGCACGGTTGATCCTGACGATTTTATTACGATCGAAGGAAGTGGATTGGGCAGTCCGGGCAATGTATTCTATGCCAATGCGGACAATGGGGGATCGAATATGGTGACATCTAATGTACCGTCAGATTATGTCTCGTGGTCTTCTACAGAGATTGTTGCAAAAGTCCCGGATGTAGCAGGAACGGGGACATTTACAGTGCAGCCGGCCTCTGGCCCTTCGTCAAGCAGTAATAGTCCATTGACAGTTTACTACAATCATTTATCAATTTATTCAGAGTTTCAAGGCTTTCCGGAGCCGACCAGGCAATTTGTCAATTTGATGAACCTTAATGGTGACGGGGGGTATGATATGTTTTACAACAATAACTTCGACAGCAATACGGCTGCCAAGGAGTCATTCGAAAGGGCATTGGAAACGTGGCAATGTGAGACAGGTGTAAACTTTGTCATAGCCGGGACCACACCAACAAATTCATCTGGGAGCGATGGTACAAATTTGATCTTTTTTAATAGTAGCCTACCGCCGGGTGTTTTGGGGCAAACGTCCACATTTTATACGGGATGGTGGCAGACAGGATGCACCCAAGAAAATACTGTATGGTTTTTGGATGAGTTTGATATCGCATTCAGGCCAAGCCCAGGTGGAGGAGGTTGGAATTTTGGGCCAGGCGCAACGCCATCCGGACAGACTGACTTTGAATCCGTAGCTCTCCATGAATTAGGACATGCTGTGGGTCTTGGTCATGTAATAGATCCGAATGCCGTCATGCATTGGGCTATTCCAGGTGGTACAGACCAAAGAGACTTGACCCCTTCAGAAGTCGATGGTGGGCTGGCAAAAATTGCCATCTCTGAGGATATTTGCTTTATACCACCAGGTACTGCTGGTTCTATGATACAAAGTTTTCCGGGTTCATGTGGTTTCCTACCAGTGGACTTACTCAGTTTTGAAGCAAGAAGAAAAGATCGGAATACAAATATTCTGACATGGAAAGTTTATGAATACGATAATCATTACTTTGAGGTATTGAGAGCAAAGGACGGAACTGATTTTGAGCATATTGGTAAAGTCTACGCACAAAATCTGGAAAATGTCAACCAATATGAATGGGAGGATCGACATACAATGGGGCGCAGTTGGTATTATCGACTGAGGCAGGTTGATATAGATGGCACACAAGAGGAGTTGGGCATCAGGTATGTTCAAGGCGGTAGCGATGAAGAGCCGAGAGTATGGCTGGCAGGTGATGGACATCTAAAACTTGAAGGTTTGGGTGGTCTTGAGGCATCTTCAATGTCCTTTCAATTATTTACTATAGACGGCAAGATATTGTTTGATGGTCCTGTAGAACATGGCTCTAACTCATTAATAATAAACAACCTACCGACGGGCTTACTGCCATATAGAATCATAAATGGGCAACAAGTCTATGCAGGCAAACTAGTTAATGTCCGATAAGTGGAGATTTATTCTGCTTCTACTCGAAATACGTCTACCAGATTGGGATGGATTTTGAACGACTTGATCATATTGGGATAGAGGCTGAGTTTTAATTTTTGCTTTCTTTCAGTAATAGTCTTGTCACTGCTGTTCACTTCAACCACTAGCTTGAATTCTTCCCTGGATATATCATCGTAATAAGATAAAGGGATAATCGTAAAGACCCTTGCCCTATTGGGTATGATCTTGTAGTTGGGCACAGAAGCACCCGTATTGGCATCAATCACAGTAATATCTAAATCAAAAGACTTTTCTGTGAATTCATCAACATCCATTTCTAAGATGACGGATTGGTGACTTAGTTGTGTAGATTCATCACGAGGATGTTTGAGCTTGATGATTTTTTCTACATTAGCTTTCACATTATTAAGCTCAAAGAACTCGGTTTTCCAATCGTTTAGACTATCTAATATCTCTTTGGGGCCATATAGTATGACGGAGTCGGGCTCTATTATAATCGGCGAACGAATATCGTGATCAGGATAAAAATTAATGTTAGCGTCGAGGACAACCGGTACTGTTTTTTGGTATGTTTTCAATAAGGCAACATTGATATTGGAGGGGGTAATGCGACTTATTGACATATACCTGTTATCCAGATATGAGTCCAGTTGCCTGCGAAGCATTCTCTCGTCAATGTGGAAAACCGTGTCACTTTCAGACTCTACACTCAAAGGTAGAAACTCGTTTTCTTTATTGATGCTTAACAGTTGCCAACCTCTGGCTGTCAATTCAGCATCAATATGAGTTACAACCCCCGCACTTGGACTATATCCTTGCGGCCATTCATACTGAATAAAAAATGGGACAGATATGGTGTGCTCTTCCGATAATTTTCGAACCATCCAAAAGATCAAAGCAATAAGAATACACAGTGTAAGTGATAAATACTTCCTATTGATTTGTCTAATTTTGGGCAGCTTAATCATCATCTTTTTGTGTTTCAACAGACTCCGTCATTTCTTTAGAAATAGAGCCTTTTGTGATTTTTATGAACGTCTTAGTATCGACTTGGAGTGTGATGACATTACCGTCAATTTTATTAATCTTACCAATCATTCCACTTGAGGTGACTACTTGCATGCCTTTCTCCAGGCTATCTACAAACTTACCTTGTTCTTTTTGTTTCTTTTGTTGTGGTCGAATGATGAAAAAATAGAAAACGGCAATGATAAGGATTAATGGCCATGTACCGCTTATTATATCTCCAATGCCACCACCTTGTAATAGTATAAAATCCATATTTTAAATTTAATTTTCAAATCAATTGGGCTCTACATGCCCTCGAAGTATAATATCGGTCTGTCTAGGGTAAGTATTGGCAATCAAGCTAACGGGTCTGTGCTGATCATACTGACGCCCTGCTGTATTGAACTTTACTGTGATGGTGCCGCCATCGCCGGGCTCGATCGGCTCTCTGGGCCATTCTGGAACTGTGCAACCACATGTGGATCTGGCATCAGATATCAGTAAAGGTATTTTACCCGTGTTGGTGAATTCAAAATCCATTTCGACTATTTCACCCGCCTTGACAGTGCCAAAATTAAACTCTCTTTGTTCAAATGTGATTTTAGCGACATTAATAGTATCGGGATTTTTATCTGCACTAATGGGTGTGCGAATCATATCTGCAATACGCTTATCTTCAGCCCTTATTTCTTTCACAGACCTATCATCTTCTTTATCACTCTGACACGCTGTTATAGAAAGCGATAACACCCCTAAACAGAAAAAAAACTTACTTACTCTATTCATTTCCTCTTATATTTTGCTTAATGATCAACGTTGTTTCACCTTAATTATTCTCACTCCAATAATACATAAGAAGCTACTCATACTTCTGAAAGGAAGAAGCCAAGCTGCGATAACAAGTCAAAATGCTTAGTTGTAAAATCAAGCGACGCAAATTTAACAAACTCTGCTAATAAGTCCTCATTGCTTTGATATCTTTGTCGCTCAATGCAACAATAATGTTTTGCTAGATGTCACAATCCCTTGAGCCCTAAAGACAAAACGCTGCGCATATAGAGGATTAAGCGATTTGGATGAGGAGCTCGTTATTTATCTTATACAAAGATTTTGACTTATAGAATCTAATCAATTTGTCTCGCAAGCACAAGCCTGGATTTATTTTTTCAGGCCATAAGTTAAAACGTTTACCATTTGTCATGTGTTGATACTGTAAAGTATATTTATGCAAAAGATTTTTTTGTGGGGTCTTCCCGGAGCCGGTAAATCCACTCTTGGCCGACGACTTGCCGGCTTGATACGTTTACCATTTCACGATCTGGATCAATATATAGAGTCCGCAGAAGATCGCTCCATATCAGCGATATTCGAAAATGAGGGAGAATCTCACTTTAGGACTTTAGAACACAAGTACTTATTCGAGGTGACATCTTACGTTGGTCCTGCTATAATTGCTACAGGAGGTGGCACACCCTGCTTTGAGAATAACCTTCAATTAATGAAGGTAAGTGGTCGATCATTGTTCATCAATGCACCTATTGACCTAGTATATCAGAGAATCAATACAAGTAGTAACCTTAGACCATTATTTAATAACCAAACTAAGACAGAGCTTAAAGAAACACTTCAAAATCTGTATAATGAACGACTCCTCCACTATCAAAAAGCGGATAAGACCATCAACCTGACCGGCGAAATAGAAGAAGACTTAAACCTCATTATTCCCATCGTTAATAAATGGCTAAGTGTATGATTGCAGGCATTGACTACGGCAGCAAGCTGGCAGGCACTACTGTCATTTGCTACAGCGACAAAAAAAAGCAACTCCATTTGCTCCAAAGTCAAAAAAAGAAGGATGCCGATGCTATGATTTTGAAGGCATGTGATGAATATCACTTTTCTTC
>SLDF01000233.1 GCA_007125435.1 Saprospiraceae bacterium | reverse complement strand
GCGAAGCAATTTGGTTGACTTAATGTCAAGCAAATAGTGAGGGAACTGAGCCGACTCTGGCTCAGCGTCCATAACTTTAATAAAAGTTTACTTGACCATCTTGATCACTAAACTACATAGCCCAAACGTTTGAGAAAGCGAAGCTAATCTCAAACATTAAACAGCAAAGCTTAAACAGCTGACAACCTGTAACCTCGCAACACGCATCACGCAACCTCAAACATAACTGACAACCGATAACTGACAACCGATAACCGATTTTAGCGTGAGGGATAGAAGCGATATGAACAGGTATGGCATAGGTAGTGGAGCGCTGGTGTGATGGCGACTGGTAAGAAGCCGCTCACACCAGCAGCGACACTCTATGGCATACCTGTGAATACAAGCGGATAGCCCGACCCGAAGGGGCACGCCCAAACAAAACCAAATAAGTCCCTAATTACCAAGGTGTCGATTAAACCCGCATTATGCATTAGCGATTTCTATTACGGCTTTAAATGGCTTCAAAATAAGGCGCTTTGCTTGATTTCACTCATTCACCATAGGGTTGACTATGATTCAATCGCGAAATCACTTATTTTATCGCCATTTACTCATATTGCTTTTATATTTTTTATGGCATTCGTGAATCTCCTTCGTCGATTTAAATCCTCACTACGAAACCCTAATGCATAAAGCGGGTTAAACGAAAATTTCACTATATTGACGGCCAAACTAATTTAACAATAGATATGGTCAAATATGTAATTTTCAGCTTTTGTACGCTGACGTTATGGGTGGCGCTGCAGTTCGCACCAATGATGGCGTATAGTCAGGGGACTCTACTGCTAAGGCAACCTACGATCAGTGATAATCATGTCGCATTTGTATATGGCGCAGACCTGTGGATATGTGATCGCAATGGCGGTGATGCACGGCGCCTGACAAGCACGGCAGCTGTAGAAAGCAGCCCTTACTTCTCGCCGGATGGTCAGCAAATTGCCTTTTCGTCTAATAGAAGTGGGCAAACTGAGGTCTACACAGTCGGTATTAATGGCGGTACACCAAAGCGCCTGACATACCACCCTGCTCCGTCGGAGGTCAGAGGCTGGACACTTGATGGTGAAAACATCCTTTATGCCACTTCTAGAGAGACGGCACCGACAGGATTCTACAGGCTATGGACGGTACCGGCAACGGGTGGGCCATCTACCCTCCTGCCCATACCCAAAGGAAATAGAGGCGACTACGGGCCGGATGGTCTGATGGTCATAGAGCCAACAAAGCGGTGGGATGTAGAATGGCGAGCCTACAGAGGTGGACAAAATACACCTCTTATCATTATGAATATGAATGACTTGTCAGAACACATCATACCCGGTGAGTTCACCACTGACATCTATCCTGTATGGGTGGGTAGTGATGTTTACTTCCTTTCGGACAGGGACTGGACAAGCAACATATGGAAGTACTCGCCCGGGGATGGCGGCGCAGATG
Source organism: Saprospiraceae bacterium (assembly GCA_007125435.1). Classification (GTDB taxonomy): domain Bacteria; phylum Bacteroidota; class Bacteroidia; order Chitinophagales; family Saprospiraceae; genus SLDF01. The sequence goes on along the minus strand of SLDF01000233.1, from coordinate 3,036 downwards.
GGGAACTCTCACAGGTAACCGAGTACGAGGGCTCAGATATAAAATATTTATACGGCCATGGTGAGACACTGATATTCGAGCGCGAGGGCAGGTTGCACCTTATGGACGTAAGCAGCGGAGAGGTAACCCCACTAGATATAAACGTCTCGGGCGACTTTCCCTGGGCAGAACCACGTCTTGAAAATGTAACCAAAATGGCAAAGCATGCAAAGCTTTCTCCAACTGGTAAGCGGGTCATACTGGAAGCCAGAGGTGAAATATTCACCATTCCAGTCAAGGATGGTAGCATTAGAAACCTGACCAACTCTTCAGGAGCTGCGGATCGTATGCCTCTATGGTCGCCTGATGGCAGTCAAATTGCCTGGTTTTCTGATCAAAATGGAGAAGGATATGAAGTGGTCATCAGCAGCCAGGACGGATTTGAACAGATCAAAACCATAGATATAGGCGAGTCAAAATTTGCCTGGGAACCTACCTGGTCACCGGATGGAAAGTACATAGCATTTGCTGACAATAAAGTCAGAATCAGCGTCATCGACGTAGAGACGGGTAAAGTCGGTACTGTAGACACTGCAGGTCACAATATGGAGAGAGGCCGCATGGGACTCACCTGGTCACCGGATTCTAAATGGTTGGCTTACAGTAAGTCGGGCGATAATTTCCTCAGACGTATCTATGCTTATTCTATAGAAAAAGGTCAGGCCCGTCCACTGACTAATGAACTGGCTGATGCCTACTCACCGGCTTGGGATGAAGGTGGTAAGTACCTGTACTTCACTGCCAGCACAGATCTTGCCCTGGCATCAGGGTGGGCAAACACCAGCTCTATGCAAGCCGATCCGAGCCAGGGTCTATACATGCTACTGCTTAATGACGATGTCGACCACCCATTTCCCCTAAAGAGCGACGATGAGCCCACCAAGGATGAGGCATCAGAAGACAAGGAAGACGACGAAGACAAAAAAGAAAAGGATAAATCCGTAGTCATCTCCTTTGACAATACCGAGCGAAGAACGATTGCTCTGCCACTGCCAGTCAAAAAGTACGCTGCTCTGGAAGCAGGTCCTGAGGGACATTTGTTTTTCATAGAAAGTAGCGAGAGCGCCGGATCCACACTGAAGAAATTCTCAGTTTCATCAAAAAAGGCTGAGGACTTCATGAGCAATGTGCAGTACTATACACTGTCTCATGACCGTAAAAAACTGCTGGCTAAGTCCGGACCAAACTTTAGAGTGGTAGATACCGGATCGCCACCGTCAGGCTCAGATGGGCAGGTCAAGATGGAATTGCGCATGATGCTGGATCGGGAAGAAGAATGGGCGCAGATATACCGTGAGGCTCTGAGGTATGAACAGGATTATTTCTATGATCCGGGGCTGCACGGTAGAGACTGGGACGAGGTCAGAGAAAGATATGCGCCTCTCCTACCCTATATCAAGCACAGGAGCGACCTGACATATGTCCTGGATCAGATAAACGGTGAACTGTCAGTCGGTCACAGCTTTGTGTTCGGCGGAGATTTCCCGGCTACAGATACATCTAAGATTGGACAACTCGGAGCTGACTTTGACATCACTGATGGCTTCTGGAGAATAAAAAGGATCTATACCTCAGAAAGCTGGAATCCAGGTCTCAAAGCACCACTGGCAGAACCGGGATTGGAGATCGAAGAAGGTGATTATATCCTGGGGATAAACGGTCAGTTTTTTGATGGTAGTGTATCTATTTTCATGTATCTGGACGGCCTGGCAGATCAGCAAATCACACTTCACGTAGGATCGACAACAGACAAAATGGAAGCACGTCAAATCACCGCAGTCCCCATCTCTAATGAATACAGCCTAAGACAGCGTGCCTGGGTCGAAGACAACCGCAGACTGGTGGACAGTCTGTCCGATGGTCGTCTCGCCTACGTATGGGTGCCCAATACTTCCAAGCCCGGATTTGTATCATTCAACCGGTACTTCTTTGCTCAGCAAGATAAATTAGGAGCCGTCATAGATGAGAGGTACAATGGTGGCGGTCTATTGGACGACTACATGGTCGACTTGATGACCAGACAGTTAAGAGCAGCCATCACCAACGAGGTGCCCGGAGGAAGGCCTTTCCAATTGCCCGCAGGTATACTTGGACCTAAGGTGTTGCTTATCAATGAATACGCAGGATCAGGGGGCGACTTTTTCCCTTGGGTATTTAGGCAGCAAGGCGCAGGGCCTCTCATCGGCAGCCGCACCTGGGGTGGTCTGGTCAAGTCTTCTGTCCACTATCCATTCATAGATGGTGGAGCTATGACAGCACCTGACAATGCCGTGTTTGACCCTATCAACAATGAGTGGATTGGCGAAAATATTGGTATTGCACCGGATATAGACATCAGACAGGATGCGCAGGCCATGGCAGAAGGCCGAGATGTCCAAATCGAAAAAGCAGTCAAAGAAACATTAAAGCTTTTGGACAAAAACCCGCCGAGAGAAATTACTCCGCCACCGTTTCCTCAGCCAGCCATTAGACCAAAGCACTAATAGTCTACTGAGTCCTTATAAAAAAGACCTGTCCGCTATCCAGTGATAGCACGACAGGTCTTTTTTTCTTATTATAGGTCCTATTTACATTGAACCCGGATTATGTATTGGAAATTCGTAATGAGGGTTAAAATGGTGAAAAAATAAGTGATTTTGTGAATGAGCCATAGTTACCCCTGTCAGGCTACCTCTAATACCCCCTTCAATATCTGGAACGCAACATTCTGCAATGTTGCTGCTTGATAATTTTGTTTTATACTTCCTTGTTCATCAGTCACGTAGCTTGGGACTATGCTCCTTCTTCACAAGTCGTCTAAATCAAAATTCTCTAAGCTCCAGATGATTTCAGGAGATATTAGATGTAGCCTAGTGATTGAACAAAATCAAGCAAAGCGACTTATTTTGAAGCCATTTACTCACGCTGTTTTGATTTCTTTATTTGTGTTCGTGAATCTCCTTCGTCGATTTTAAGCCGTAATACCCGCCTGCTGCCATCGACAGGTGGCGGGCAGGG
>SLDF01000082.1 GCA_007125435.1 Saprospiraceae bacterium | reverse complement strand
TTTTTAGAGTCTGAAAACAGCCATCTTTATGATCCCAAGCCTTGCTCTTTTGTGCAATATCTTCGAAAAAAAATACTTACGTAGCTTGGGCTATGCGCGTATTTTTTTTCTTCGATCTCACTCAAAATAGCCGCGACTTAGATCATACGACGGCTATTTTCAGACTCGTTTCAGGGCTCCCTGGACGGTCGGCCTCTGCTCCACTACCGTTGCGCAGAGTCTGGCTCCTGTCGTCGCCACCCTTACACATCGCTGATGCAATACAGTCGAGTAAATAAATTAGCCACTCATGGAAGATAGAAGCTTAGTAATGAAGTCGGACAAAATGAGTATTTTCGCTTGTAGATAGGATGTGTCGATATTTGGCTATTGGACTGAAGCAGACGTGAATAATGAGCGTAGCACTGTTTGCGTGATCTATTGATTTAGTATGAATATTTACTTTTCAGTTTGTTGTAATGCTTTTTGGACAAATGTTGAGCAGTGGTACGATAAGGTGCGAGGATGGCTAAGTTTATTATTGTTACTGGTAATAACAGTGAGTATGGTGAATGGGCAGGAAGCCGGGCTGACCAAGTCATTAAATCTTAACATAGGCCACAATCAAATGATCGAAGGCAATCTGCATAGCAGAGTGTTTTACGGGCTGGACTATGCTGTGGCATTCGCTACTGAGAGGGAGGGTGATCGGCTATCCGGCTGGAGCGCTACACTTGGCGGTTGGCATGCAAAGACTCGTCTGGAGAGCGGACTGCCATCTATTACTGGCCGGGTAGGGCTGGACTGTCACCATGCATATAAAGTGTACAAATCGACGGCGTGGTGCGTGTATACCGGTTTCGCTGTCGGGATGGATTATCATATCAGTTATTTTGTCAATTGGGATGACAGTCATTTGTATTGGGCCAATTTTCTGGGTCTTTACTTTTATCAGGCTGCGGTATATGAGCCTATGGTAAAGCATAAACTACTGGGGCGATTTGCTCTGGCGCCTTTGATGGTCCTGAGCAGGCCTGAGTCAATTCGGGATTATAAGATTGATGATTTGAGCTTTGGCGGGATCATGAATAGCTTGCACTATAGCCCTGAGGTACGTCCGGTCACACAGTCTCTGGATTGCAGACTTTCAATCGAATACCAATATGAACGCAGACGTAAGATCATGCCATATGTACAATATAGCTTTAGATACATGCGTCTATCTACCTCATATAGCGAGGTTAGGCAAGTCGTACACCATACAATAGAACTGAGATGGGATCTTTGAAAGCAAAAAAATGGATACTGCTTTGTTTGATGGCGGCATGGACATCTTGCCTGAGAGAGAAGCCCGTTTATGAGCCCTATGGTGGCTTTGAGCCGGTAGATCTGAATGATGGGTGGATCATATCTACGCCTGAGGCCGAGGATGTCGATCGAGAAACGCTGTCCAGAGCCTTTGAGATGATCTATCGTGAAGATGATTATCCACTGGCGACAGCCTTACTGGTCGCGAGGCACAATCGACTGATCGGTGAGGCTTATCCACGTGGTGAAGATTATATACAACGTTATCACAATATTCAATCCTGCACTAAGTCTATTACTTCGTTGCTCTTAGGTGCCGCTGCAGATCAGCAAATCATATCTTCTCTGAACGAAAGATTATACGATATTTTTCCGGAGCTTTTTGATGACGATGAGGTCAAGAGGGAGATGATCATTGCTCATGCCCTGACCATGCAGACTGGTATCAACTTTGAGAACGATCGGCACACACTAGAGCTTTACAGTACGGAGATGAACTCTACGGCATTTGTCCTCTCACTAGATCGCATTTATCGACCTGGTACTGGTGTGCAATATCAAGATGGCGCACCTCATCTCATTTCCAAAGTCATAGAAGAGAAGTCGGGCCAGACGTTGTCTCAGTTTGCACAGTCGGTGTTTTTCTCAAAGATGGGCATCTACAATTGGCAATGGGAGGCTGCGAAAGACGGTACTGATTTTGGTGCCTTTAGTTTGTATTTGACAGCTCGTGATCTGGCGAAGATTGGCCGATTAATCCTTCAACGTGGACAATGGCAAGGGGAGCAGCTAGTTGATAGTAGCTATTTGCGCGAGGCATTGTCCCATCAAGTCAATATCGACCTCAATGATCAGCCATATGGCTATTACTTTTGGCTATATCCGGAGTGGAATGCATATGCCGCTTTGGGCCATGGTGGCCAGTTTTTATTCGTCGCTCCAGACAAGGATCTTGTGGTCGTATATTTGGCCTGGCCTTACACCGCTCCAGAGCTTTGGGGCGATAGCAAACAATTGATGCAAAGGGTTTTGGACAGTTGTCATTAAGTAAATGTGGTGCTCCGGATCTATCTTATTTTAAGTATTTAAGAAAGATTGATTTATCATTTTTTATGTTTTGGGCGTCTCCTCCCACAACTATAGCCCATAAGCGTGAAGTATATTAGACCAAAATAAGGTATACCACAGCTACAACATTAGAAAATTGTTATTTTTGCAGCTTACTAGCAGTTTGTGTTCCGGGAAAAGTAAATCATGTCTACTGACAAGTATGTTGTTAGATCAATACATGCTATATCACCGCGAGTATTGTTGGCATATTTTATAAGACCTGACTTATGGAGTTGATAATATAGGTGACTCATTCTAAAATTCCTCCTCTTGGTTTTTTAGAGCTTGTTATTTATCAGCTTTCACGGTATAAACGCTAATACAGACTATGAGAATTCGATTGACCTTTACTTCTATTCTTTACATTGCCTTTTACCTGATCATGGCCTTGTCCATAGTATCCTGTGGTGACAAACTGCCAAACTGTGGAATATCAGAAGAGATATGGTCGGGTCTAGAAGAGATAGAGAATTTAGTTTCGCCGTATCAGTTGGATAAGACCCCTGACCTCATTGAAGAGCTTTATTCAAAACATCCTCCTTCTTCATTAGAAGAGTTGAGTTTGAAATACGAACACCTTATCAAGTTCTATTTTTACGATGGTCAGACAGATATGATCAGGCGGTATGTAGATAGTCTAGAGAGGCTGTCAGATCCTGATGATAGCGATTGTTACAGGGGCAGAGCTACATATTTATTTGCCAAGGCATACTTGGTAGATAAGAGTGGATGATCTTTACTAGAGATCATACAACTCCATGAAGAAGGTAAAAAATACAATTCAAGGTTTGTCGAAGAGTGTCGGGTGAAGCTGATACCATTTACTCTAGCTCGTATATACGGAAGACAACAACATTACGACGAAGCCATCAATTATCTGAAAGAAGAGCTTCTGCAAATGGAGGATTGTCAGCGGTTCACATCCAGATATGACTTTGCCAATCTTCAAGCTTTGCTCAATTCTATCGGTGTTTACTACGAAAGAATGAATAAGCTGGATAGTGCAGAGGTCTACTACAGCAGAGCGCTTGATTTTGTGCAGGAACATAAGGCCTCAACAAAGCCAGGTGATAATTTTGCCAACCTGGCTGAAGCCGTTATTAAAGGTAATCTTGGAGGGATATTCCTGGGTCAGGGAAAGTATGATCTGGCAGAGCAGTATTTTATAGCCTCCATTGAGGTCACAGACCAGCCCGATATGGATCCGGGCGATGCCCTGTTGACGAAGATTAAGCTGTTAGACCTTTATGATGCTACCAATAGGAAACAAGATGCTCTAAGCCTTCTCGATGATATTAACAGTGATGCCCTACTGGGCGTCGATATCGAGTCAGAAGTGCGACTCAGCACATTTGCCAGTCGCTTCTTCAGTAGACAAGGTGATTATGAACAAGCTTTGTATTGGAAAGAAAGACAAAGAGTCGCTGAAATTGAAAAATTCAATCAATTTGATCTCCAACGCACCAGGGATGTAGAAGAGAAAATTGACCTTATCAATCAGCAGTTTTCATACGATATCCTTGAGCGCAAAAATACTCTTAAAACCAGAACCATCTGGGGTATAAGTGTGATGGGATTGTTGCTTATTCTTCTGGTATCTTTACTGGCAGTGAACCGAAGAGATCATAAGCGGCATATTGAAAATCTATCCGTGCTCAACGAGAAAGTGTCTTCCAAGAATAGAGAACTGCTGGTCAGTCTCCGAGATCTCCAGGTCAGTCAAGAAGAGAATAAAAAGTTGATGAGGGTATTGGCTCACGATCTGCGTACCCCCATTGCTTCTATGGTCAATCTATCCGACTTATTATTGACGCCAGACCTCTCACAAGACGAGATACATGAAATGGTAAATTTGCAAAAAAGGTCAGCTCATGGTCTTCTATCTTTGATAAATGACCTGTTGGCTCCTGGTATCAATAGCAATAGAGAGAAATCTCTAGTCAATATGAATGATCTCGTTGCTAATTGTATTACTACGCTGCCCCCCCTTGCTTCAGATAAAAGTATTAGTATACAACTGGAAGGTGAGTCTGTTAGCCTCATGGGGTATAGAGAAAAACTATGGCGACTCGTAAGCAATCTTCTCTCCAATGCTATAAAATTTAGCTATGAGGAGTCAGCTATCAA
>SLDF01000281.1 GCA_007125435.1 Saprospiraceae bacterium | reverse complement strand
TTGGCTAAAACAAAAACACTCTCGCTCAGTTTATTGGCATATGAAAGTGACATTACGCCTAGCAGCTATTTACAATATCATCTGGGGAGCATGGGTCGTGTTATTCCCACAGCAATTCTTTGCCTTGACTGGTATGGAGCCAATAAACCATCCCATGGTTTGGCAAGGTATGGGTATGGTCATAGGGGTGTATGGACTAGGATATTGGTGGGCTAGTGTTGATCCGTTGAGGCATTGGCCTATTGTAGCAGTTGGTTTTTTTGGGAAAATCTTTGGCCCCATAGGCTTTCTTTGGAATTATATTCAAGGTCAAGTCCCACTGTCTTTTGCATATACATTGATTACCAATGATCTTATTTGGTGGGTTCCATTCTTCTTGATTTTAAGGAAAGTGCATACAGAGCGAAATTGGGCCTTAACTTAATATTTAGCTACAGCAAGCGTCAAATAAAGTTTACTCTATCTCCAATCAGTAGTTACATAATTCATGTACTGAGTTAGATTACCTTGAAGTCATTTACGGATTAGAACCTTCAGCAACTTTATTGTTTTCTAGTTTTCTATCTATTGATTTTTCATTACTTGGAATAGTTGTTAATTTTGGAGCTTGAATGATAAATAACTTCATGCGACCATACAAACTAAGCCTCTTGTTCATTGCTTGCCTTATCTGTGCGACAGGAATGATGCTGCAAGCTCAAGTGGATAGAAAACAAATTTACAACCATGGTGTCATATGGGGTAAAGTCGAGACAACTGAGATATTCGAAGGCAAGACCTGGGGTATAGGCGGAGATGTTATACATAGAAGAGGTAGTGTGCTAGATGGTCTTAATCCATTAGAAAGAGGCTTGCGGACTAGTGTACGTGGTTGGCTCCATTTTCAATTTGGTTCAGATGCGAGGGTATCTGTTAGTCCTTTAAGCTATCATTTTACCAGGGCATATGCTGCTCTAGAAAGTGACCTGGATATTCCTAATTCTTTTGAGTTGCGTTCAAGTGTACAGTTTTTTCATCACTTGAGACAGAGAAAAGGAAAACTCATGCACACCTGGCGATATAGGTTAGAGTTTAGAAATAGATCGGAGGTTGGAAAAGCAGACTTTACATCATTTTTTAGACTTAGGCTGCGTTATAGGTTCAGGTATATGTTGAATGCACCTGACTTCTATACACCCGGTGTATTGTATCTAGCTTCATCAGTAGAGTTGGGACTAAATATGGGAGCTCCTGTTGTATACAATACATTTAATCAAAATAGAATATATGCCGGTATTGGATATCGTTTCTTCAATACCGCAAGAATTGAACTGAGGTATCTGGATAGATTGAGAACAAGAGGCAGTGGATACCAATTTGATCGCGGCCGTGGTGTCATGCTGGCTGTGACCATAGATCAAATATCTTATCTGGGCAGGAGGTATACAAAGCCACTGCGATATGCTGATTAAATTCTTTATTATGAAAAGACAATATAATTCAATTTTTACACTAATTGCATTTGTTATAGTAATTGCATTTGCCATACTTCAATCATTGAGATTGGTGAACCTAAAGGTAGAGTCACAGCAGTATATGAAGCTTGCTGAAGCTGAAGACCTGTTCATAAGAGGCGAAATTGATTCTGCATTTATGCTCTACAAGGTAATTGAATTAGATCGCGTAGATGACGAATTTCTTAGTTTAAGAATGGAAGTTGCCGAATTGGTTATTATAGCTGAGGATGGTGACAATATGGACTATCTAAAGAATTCACTTGTGACTATATTATCGGACTGTTCAGCGGTAAAAGAAAGTAGTATTTTACTGAAGGTTAAATCATTTCCGGAACTCATTTCATTAATGAAGGAATGCTACAAAGAGACCCGCACTAAAAAAGAAATTAAAGTTAGTTTGATTGACCAATTGTCTAGAATCAAATACCTCAATTTTACAAATGGCAGAGGACATAATATTCATTATTTAGGTACGGTAGTTGATAGCATGGCGACTGGAGAAGGTGTTGGAATCTGGTCTGACGAAAGCTTTTACAGAGGACAATGGCACAACAATAAGCGCGAAGGCTATGGATATTTCAAAACTGCAAAGGGTGAAGTCTATGAAGGGTACTATGAAAATGATCGCCGCAATGGAGAGGGGACCTATTTTTTTAGGAATGGTGACTACTACACCGGAGAATGGACAGATGGCGAGCGTTGTGGATTTGGAACGGTCATAAGTGCGTCTGGCGATACCCTGGTACATGGTTTTTTTGAAAGAGATCGCTTCGACAGGAGAAAAACCCGCGCCTATAAAGAGTCAAAAAACACTCAGGTTGATGAACAGCCTGCAAAGGATGAAAAAAATGAAAAGGATGCTGATTGATTAAACATACCCCTTTATATTTTGCCTAAGTTCATCCTATTATCAATCTTTTGTTCAGTGACAACTTTGCTTAGCTGTAAAGTGAATGATCATAATTTCCCATCTTAGTCATAGCTGTTTAGTTAATAAAGGCCTAATAAACAGCCTATTAAGCCCTTTTTTTTGAGCCTGATCCTCTCATTTCTGTAGCTTTATTGTTAAAGATTTGTTACACTTTCTACCTCCGAGAACGAAGTGTTCATTTTCGATATTTAAAGTCAGATGATTAAAATCTTTAAGCTTAAAGAGACTCTTGCCAAGGTCTATTAACTAAAAGGCATTGTATACTTTATTTAAAACATCGAGTTATGAAAAATGATGCTTTGGATTTTTCTATTTTTAGTCCTATCAAATCTTTCGTAAAAAAAAGTTCTTTTAGTGCCATATTGCTATTTTCTTCTGCTTTTATGGCCTTACTTTTAGCTAATAGTCCAGCCAATGCTTTTATAGAAAGATTGTTGAGTCTTGAGTTAGGCTTTACCATAGGTAATTTTAGTATTTACAAACCTCTATTACTTTGGATCAATGATGGACTAATGTCTGTATTTTTCTTTGTCATTGGACTTGAGCTCAAAAGAGAGTTGATTGCAGGTCAGCTTTCCAACCCAAAGAATATTGCAATGCCTTTAGTAGGAGCAGTTGGAGGCATGTTAATTCCCGGTTTGATATATTTTCTTATCAACAGGCCTGTCGGTGGAGAGGCTTTGAATGGTTGGGGTATACCTATGGCTACTGATATAGCATTTGCACTGGGTGTTATCTATTTATTGGGATCAAGGGTTCCTATACAACTAAAAGTATTTTTGACTGCCTTAGCTATCATTGATGATATTGGGGCTGTAGCAATTGTCGCACTATTTTATACTTCTGAAATTTCAGTACTGTACTTATCTATTGGCTTTTTCTTTCTTTTGATCATGTTTGTACTAAATCGTTATGGTATAAGAAATGTTCTTATCTATGCCGTGTTAGGAATAGGTGGTGTCTGGCTAGCCTTTTTGCTCTCAGGCGTTCATGCTACTATTGCTGCCGTTTTAGCTGCATTTGCAATACCTGCGACTAGAGCTATTGATAAGAAGAAATATATAGCCTCTGTAAAAAGTCTAACTGAAAAATTGCAGATCGCTAAAAAGGCTGAAAAAGAGAAATACCTTTTATCCTCAGATGAAGAAAATATTATTGGTGAGATTAAAAGGGTCTCCAGCAATGCAATGTCACCACTTCAAAACCTTGAGCACACTATGCATGGCCTGGTATTATACGTAGTCATGCCGATATTTGCACTTGCTAATGCAGGGGTGGTTATTGACAGCAGCTTTTTTCAAATGATTTCAAGTCCCGTAGCACTAGGCGTATTATTGGGTTTACTTGTTGGAAAAATAGTTGGTATATACGGTTTATCTATGCTGGGCTTGAAGCTTGGACTGTACAAGATGCCGGATAGTCTAAACAGTCGTATGATTCTTGGAGCCTCTTTTCTAGCAGCCATAGGCTTCACCATGTCTTTATTTATCAACTCATTAGCATTTGAGAGCTATGTGTACATTCAGCAAGCAAAAATGGGTATTCTCATGGCTTCTTCTATTGCAGGTATTTTGGGGTACGTCATTATTAAGAATGCTATACGTTCAAGACATGACGATCCAGTCACCCATATACGTGATAAGAAAGAAGATTTAGCTACGACTTGATTCTTGCGGTTACGTTGTCTGTGGCTCAAAAGCTAAATCATATTCTATCACTACTGAGATAATGCTGTGTAGAGTTTGCTTATTAAGCCTGACTCTGCCCAGCATTTTTATATTGAATGGTTGTATTTTATGTTGTCGCTTTGGGCATCACCCTCCACTTTGTTATGGGTCGCTACGTTACGTGGCTCACTATTCGTTCGGCCTCGATTCCGCTTTTTGCTCCATCGAGTCTGGCTACGCATACGCTGCGCCACCACTTCACATCGCTGATGCAAGACCAGAAAACACGACATTTAGACGTACAATATAATGACACTATAGGTATTTACAGTTTTTCTGCTTTTCTGCTTTTCTGCTTACATTTCACTTTGAAGTTGACATAATATGAATAATTGCATATTTTGTAGATAAACCATATATTGGCACAGATTCAATCATCTAATTATAGCACTATCGATTCATTTGAAGCCAATGCTTCTTTTTTTTATACACCTAAATCATAACTATAGAAAGCAAACGCAATCATGACACTACTCAGTACATTAGAATTTTCGCTGCCGCTTACAGACCCTGTATTGAGGTTTCTACTCATACTGATTATTATTTTATTGGCGCCTATTGTACTGAATAGACTTAAGGTGCCGCCATTACTTGGTTTGATCATTGCAGGTGCTATCATAGGACCCAATGGCTTTTATCTTATGGAAAGAGATAGTAGCATCATTTTATCTGGTACTGCCGGATTGTTATACATTATGTTTTTAGCAGGTCTGGAGATTGATCTAGGCGACTTCAAGAAGAACAGTGTCAAGAGTATCATTTTTGGTCTTTATACTTTTATTATTCCGATGGGAATTGGTACAGCTGCAGGATTGTATTTACTTGATTATTCAATTCCTACATCCATACTGTTAGCCAGTATGTTTGCCTCGCACACTTTAATTGCGTATCCTCTCATGAGTAAGCTGGGCGTGGCTAAGAATCCTGCTGTCAATATCGCTGTAGGGGGAACAATGATCACGGATACACTTGCACTTTTGGTTTTAGCCGTTATCGTGGGTATGTCGGTGGGAGAGGTCAATAATGAGTTTTGGATCAGGCTATCTATATCTATTATCGTTTTTGGACTCATTGTTATGTTGTTGTTTCCTATTATAGGTCGATGGTTTATCAAACGATTTGATGATAATGTGACCCAATACATTTTTGTTTTGGTTATGGTTTATCTCGGTGCTGTATTAGCTGAGTTAGCTGGAATAGAAGCAATCATTGGAGCATTCCTTGCCGGTCTTGCATTGAATAGGCTCATCCCCCATACATCGCCACTAATGAATAGGATAGAATTTGTTGGTAATGCTATTTTCATACCATTCTTTTTGATTGGGGTAGGTATGTTGATTGACTTTCGCGTATTCTTTCAGGACTTTGAAACGATCAAAGTAGCTGCTGTGATGATTGCTGCTGCCATTTCATCCAAATTCATAGCTGCCTGGTTGACACAAAAATCATTTCGTTTCTCTGTCGATCAGAGGCGTTTGATATTTGGACTTAGTAGTGCCCAGGCTGCGGCCACCTTAGCAGCTGTATTGGTCGGTTATAATGTCATCATCGGCGAGACTGATACAGGAGAACCCATCAGGTTACTCAGTGAAAGTATTCTCAATGGTACGATATTGATGATTCTGGTGACGTGTACTGTAGCCTCATTCGTAGGGCAAAAAGGTGCTCGAAATATTGTACTTCAAGAAAGTACAGATGCGGCGGTGGACGACGAAGATATTAAAGAGCGCATACTGATACCGGTCAGCAATATGGAGACCACAGAAGAAATGGTTAATCTCGGTGTTACCACCAAATCAAAAAAGAATAAAACAGGACTCTTTGCCCTCAGCATTATCGATGATGAAAACGCTAACGGTATTGCAGAGAAAAAAGCTAAAAAAATTCTGAACCTTGCGGCAGTGACAGCAGCAGCCACGGATAATGTCATGACAGAGTTGCTCCGTTATGACTTGAACACAGTCAATGGTATCTCCAATGTCGTCAAAGAACATCGTATCACAGATATGATACTTGGTCTTCATGTCCATAAGGGTATTTCTGATTCATTCCTTGGCAACCTTACCGAGGGTATCCTCATGCGCTGCAATACCACTACACTCATCTACAAACCTGCTCAGCCCTTTGGTACCATCAAGAGGCATATCATTATAGTACCTGAAAATGCCGAGAAAGAAATTGGTTTTCCTTACTGGCTCTTGAAAGTATGGAATATCGCTCGTAACTCAGGCGCAACATTACTTTTCTACGCTTCCAAAGAGACCTTGTCCTACATCGAAGACATACAGAAAAAACACCCCATAGAATGTAATTTTGAAGAGTTTACCGACTGGGACGACTTCCTTATTCTATCTAGAGACTTTAACCAAAACGACAACCTTATCATCGTAATGAGCCGCAAAAATTGGCCTTCATATCACCGAAATATGACGAGAATTCCATCCTATCTCAACAAGTATTTTCGCGATACGTCTTACATTCTCATATACCCCATGCAAAAAGGCGTGGCCGGCACCACCGACATGGATCTCACAAACCCCACTTTCATCGAACCATTGGAAAGACTCGATGAAATCGGCAAGACCATATCCAGTCTTTTTAAGCGAAAATAAAGACATTTATTTGAGACTAATGCAAGTTTTTTTCTCACTTTTATCTGGTGCATATCAGCTTGCATGTTTGATTTTATCATGGTTTTTACATGCTGTTCTTGGACTTATTATTCATTGACAATTCAAAAGATTACACTTGGTTTAGTTTTCTGGTAAGACCTATGCAATAAATGGATCACGTCATTCTCTGATTTTGTAGACGCTCTAATTCTTTTGTTGGTAGTGCACAGATGTGTCGGCTTGTCCAAATGTCAATCAAATAGTGAAGAAACTGAGCCGCCTCTGGTTTGTCGACGACTAAACTTTATTGATATAACTTAATTTTGTTTTCAATCTTTATAATCAAATATAGCTGCGTGAGGGATAGAAGCGATATGAGTGGCTGACGAATGGAAAGCAGGAACAGCTGGGCAGGGGCGACCAGCGGAAGCCACGGAGCAGCTAGTGACTGCCCATGAGACGGCCAGGAATACAAGCGGATAGCCCGACCCGAAGGGGCACGCCCAATCCCTAATAAATAGTTACTCGAGTATCTCAGTTTTTTTCTCAGTATCAGCGTTAACTCTGGCTATTTTGATATTGAATGCTGCGAAAATGATGGTCATAAAAGGGCTGATCAAATTGAAAAAGCAGTAGGGTGCAAATACAAATGTGCTGACTCCGAGGACGCCGGCATGATAGGCACCACAAGTATTCCATGGGATCAAGACACTGGTGACTGTACCTGTATCTTCTAGTGTACGGCTAAGTACCTGAGGCTTGAGGCCTCGCTCTTTGTAGACATCTGCATACATACGTCCTGGGATGACGACGGCGAGATACTGATCAGATGCCAATGCGTTGACGGAGATACAAGTCGCCGCAGTAGTGCTAACAAGTGAAACTGTGGACTTTGCAAGCTTGATGAAGCTGAGTGTAATGCTCTTGAGGAAGCCGCAGGCCTCCATGACGCCACCGAATGTCATAGCTGCAAGAACAAGCCAAATGGTATTTAGCATGCCGGTCATCCCACTTGAGGAAAGAAGGTTCTGTAGCATTTCATTGTCTGTAGGTATAGAAACTTCGATGGTCATGGCATTCATGACGACTTCATACATGGCTACACCTGTAGATGCAGATGGACTTGCCAGGCTCAATATAATTTCAGACTGAAAAATAACAGCTGCTAATCCGCCTAGAAGACCGCCAGCGAGAAGGGCAGGGATGGCGGGGACCTTTTTGACAATCAAAAGGATGACTATAGCAGGAACAATGAACAAAATAGGATGTATAAAAAATATGTCCATGACATCGCTCTTCACTGCTTGTATAGTGTCGAGATCGACACTGCCGGTTTGTCCCAGTCCAATAAATAAAAAAATAATCAAAGTGATAGCATACGAAGGTATAGTCGTATACATGAGGTATCTGATATGTGTAAATAACTCTGTGCCAGCCATGGCTGCTGCGAGATTGGTCGTATCGGATAAGGGTGAGATCTTGTCGCCAAAGTAAGAACCTGAGATGATGGCTCCGGCTACAATTCCGTCGCTAAAGCCCAATGCCTTGCCTATGCCAAAAAGTGCTATACCTACTGTCGCCACTGTAGACCACGAGCTGCCGGTAGCTATAGAAACTAATGAGCAAATGAGACAAGTAGCCACTAAAAATATGGTAGGATTGAGGAGTTCAAGGCCATAATATACCATAGCCGGGATGATACCGCTGATCATCCATGTGCCGGCAAGTGTGCCTATTAATAATAAGATAATGATAGCCGGTACTGTAGATCCTATGCTCCTAGTAATACCATCGAGGATGGCTTTCCAGCTGAATCCTTCTACAATACCGACAATTCCAGCTACAGCAGCTGAAAGCAATAGGATCATTTGATTAGATCCTATAATAGCATCATCTCCGAATACGACTATGACATTAAATGCGAGTAGCAAGATTAGGAAAACAATGGGTATAAGTGCTTTATAGACAGACGGTATGTGTGTATTGCTCATTTTAAGAATTTTGTAGAGGTAGCCAGAGTTTAACCTCAATTTAATCTTTGGAAAATACGAATGGTGTCCGGTACAACAAAATAGGCATCTCAGATATGGGGATAAATATATAAATATTTATGATGGGAATGTTGAAGGATTTAAAAAGTGTATGGTTAATATTCATTACTTTTGGGACAAAGTAAATACAAATGAACGGACACGAACAAAGCACATCATATATATTAATGGTAAGGCCAGAGGCATTTGGCTATAATCCTCAAACTGCTGAGAGTAATGCTTTTCAAAGCAATGATGGTGCTCTGACCAATGAAGAAATACGAAATAAAGCAAGGGAGGAATTTGATACTTTCGCAACTGATCTATCTAATAAGGGCGTCAATGTGATGGTTATCAAGGATACCCATGAGCCTGAAACACCTGATGCCGTCTTTCCGAACAATTGGATAACAACTCACGAAGATGGAACTATCATTACCTATCCCATGGAGGCTCCATTGAGACGATTGGAGAGAAGAGACGATGTCATTTATACCTGTGCTGAAAAATTTGTAGTAAAGAAGAGACATTATCTTGAGTTTTACGAAGATGATCAAAAGTATTTAGAGGGGACAGGGTCAATGATTTTTGACAGAGCCAATAAGATCGTATATTCGTGCCGGAGCACAAGAACTCATCCGATGGTGTTAAATGAATTTTGTCAGATAACAGGATACAGACCTGTAGTTTTTAGTGCTGTCGATGGGAACAACCATCCTATATACCACACTAACGTCATGATGGCAATGGGAGATGAGTTTGTTGTCATTTGTATGGAGTCCATTAAAACAGAAGAAGAAAGAAGTCGGCTATATGAGATTTTTAGCTCTACGGGTAAGGACGTCATTGAGATAACATTTGAGCAGGTTAATAGCTTTGCAGGAAATATGCTACAAGTATTAAATAGCCGCAATCAACGCATAATGGTCATGTCTGAGCAGGCGTACAATTCCCTAAGAGCAGACCAGATCGAGCGCATCAGGCAGTATGCGCAAATCTTATACTCGCCACTCTACACCATAGAGAATTATGGTGGTGGTAGTGCCAGATGTATGATTGCTGAAATATTTCTACCGGAAAAATAAGAACCAAAGATGAGAGCTGCAGTACTTAGAGCACTTAATGAAGACTTATCTATAGAGGAGATTAAGCAACCCGAGGCGGTATCAGATTCTGTTGTTGTAGAATTGAAATATGCTGCATTGAACCACAGAGATCTATGGATCACTAAAGGTCAGTATGCGGGTATAGAGCTGCCCTTAGTATTAGGATCTGATGGGGTAGGTCAATATAAAGGTGAGCGTGTCATTATCAATCCTTCACTAAACTGGGGCGACAATAATCGATTTCAAGCAACAGACTATAAGATATTGGGTTTGCCTGATCAAGGCACCTTTGCCGAATACATTACGGTCTCAAAATCTAAGCTACACAGTGTACCTGAGCATCTAAGTATGGAAGAAGCGGCGGCTCTGCCCCTGGCGGGACTGACAGCATACAGAGCGCTCATGACAAAGTGTAGACCTGAGAAAGGAGAAAAGGTCTTGATATCTGGAATAGGAGGAGGGGTCGCTACCATGGCGTTTTTATTTGCACAAGCTAGCGGATGCGAGGTATATGTGACTTCCGGTAGTTTGGATAAGATAAACGCTGCGAAGCAAATGGGGGCTGCTGATGGTGTATCCTACCGCACAGAGAATTTGGCTAAGTCTATAAAAGCTATGACAGGTGGTGGCGTTGATATAGTTATTGATTCTGCAGGTGGAGATGGTTTCGGAGAGTTAATAAAAGCCTGTAAACCCGGAGGGCGGATTGCCATTTATGGAGGTACGAGAGGAGTGATTTCGAAGATCAGCCCTCAACTTATCTTTTGGCGTCAACTTGAAATACATGGTTCAACCATGGGTACTGATGAGGAATTTGAAGCCATGCTACAGATGATAGATCAGCATAAAATTAAGCCAGTAGTAGATCGTACTTTTAATTTGTCAGATATCAATCAAGCGTTTAAGCATATGTCTCGATCTGATCAATTTGGAAAAATTGTGGTCAATTGTAATGCATGACTAGTGTAGGATTAATATCAGATACACACAGCCACCTGGGCGAGGATGTTCTGTCAGAGTTGGTCGATTGCGATGAGATTTGGCATGCCGGCGATCTAGGGGATGTGCAATTAATCGATGTTTTATCTACTACTGATTGTATAGTACGAGGTGTCTATGGGAATATAGATGATCATCAAGTGAGAGCAGTTTGGCCTAAGGATTTAATTTTTACAGTTGATGGGTTGAAAGTGTTTATGACTCATATAGGTGGTTACCCTGGTAGGTATCAAGCAAGAGTAAAGCAGGAATTGATTATACAAAAGCCGGGCTTATATATCTGTGGCCATTCACATATTTTAAAAATAGCAGGTGACGAAAAGCTTAATTTATTGCACATGAATCCTGGTGCATGTGGACATCATGGTTTTCATCAATTCAGAACACTCATAAAGTTTAAGGTTGAGACAGGTAAGGTCTTTGATGTTAAAGTCATAGAACTGGGAAGAAGAGGCAGGGAAGAAAGTAAATGAAACAGCTCAAGGGTTGAACTTTTCTTCTTCGACATTTCTATTGGTGTATCTTTCATGTTTGGGGTTACGCATGTAGACTGTACTGGATACCTCAGCGACGACTTCACCTTGAATATCATCAAATGACCAATGAAAAGTATGGATAAACCTACCTTCTCTATTCAGGGCGTCATGCGCATTTTGAAGCAATTCTTGAGATATTCTTATATGGGCATATAGTTTTGACTTACCAGGCTTAATGAAATTCACATGATGATCTTTATTCCATGTAAGCGCCCATGGTGTTCGTTTAGAAAACATAATGGCGGGAAACGGGTCAGAAACAGCAAGTATGGCACCTCCGAATATGGTGCCGTGACCATTTCTAAAATACCACCTTAAGGGTTGTTGTATTCTCGCTTCCAGGAAATTATTATAAAACCTAATGGATGTGCCAAAAAACATGAAAGGCGGATATAGTCCCATGAGTCGGCCAAAAGTCCATTCATTGCTTTTCAATACCCATTTTGATACTTTTTTGAACTTCATGTCAACCTATTGTAGTCAAGTTACTTGGCGGTACTAAATCGCAATGATGTCGAGAAAACTGTGCTATAGTTTCCCCCCTTTCACTGCGTCACTGACTTAATTTATAATCAGGGACTTAAAACTTGTAAGTAAAACCAAATCTAAAATCAAAAGGGAATCCGCTTCTGACTAATCGTTCATCTTCGAGAAAATTGTATAATATGTAAATTTCACTTCCTCCACTATTGTATCCAATGCCAAAGAACAAGTTGTTAAAAGTGTCATAAATCTTAGTACCGTCTAGAGTGGGATTAGGGTATTGAGCCCATGCCAGCTGATATTCACCGTGTACGAATACCCCACCGTAGACTTTCATTCTTGTAAAAGGTCCTACACCGCCGGAGTAAAGGTTGAATGTTTCTACCCTGCTCGGGGTAAGCCTTATGCTTCTGTAAGTGTAAATAAAGTCTAACCTGGGACCCACTGAAAAGAAGGGGGTGATTTTATAACCAACCATAGGACTAACACCGAGCTGAAAAAAACTTTCGAAGTCACTTCCTGCAAAACCTAGTAATAAATTTCCACCATACCACAATCTGTCCAGAAACTCATTAGGAGCCTTTTGTTCTTTGGCATATTCATCGGTTCTGACCATTCTGTCAGGTCTTTGAGAAAATGCTTGACCAAAAGAACAAATAAAAAATAAGAGAACAACAGAAGATTTTACTAATCTAGACATAAAAGTATATTTTATAATATGTGGGTCAAAGATACAACGTGTTTTGTTTGCAATAATCATATATTTTCACTATAATATGATTAATCATACATGAAATTATTTATTTATTATTAATTTTGTGCAAGTTAAAAAAAGCACTATTTAATATTACTGGGGGAAAAATTATGAAGAAATTACTATCTGTTGGCTTTGCTATTATGTTTACATTAACATTAATAGCTCAACCACCTAATGATGATTGTTTAGATGCAACGCCTCTAACAAACCTTAATAATAATTGTACTACACACGCTTTTACAGATGCAACATTTAGTGGGCAAGATGGTTCTTGTGATCCTTCATGGGCTGACCCAGCGAATGTATGGTTAACATTCGAAGCACAGGGGCCTAATCTCGATGTTGGTACTTCTGGTCCTGACGGGATGAAAATAACTCTAGTCGAGTTTGATGGCGCATGTGAAGGCATTAAATTTTTAGCCTGTGCTAGTCCTTTCGTTGATATTAATTATATTGATCTGGAAATTGGACAAACCTACTATCTCATCGTGAGTAATGAAGCTGGGGCTGTAGGTAATTTTACGATATGTATCAATAATCCTGAACTAGATCCTCCACCAAATGATGACCCTTGCGATGCTATTCCCTTAACGAATAACGCCTCTGACTGCGGTACCACTGTTGATGCGGGTTTAACTTTTAATCCTAATTCATTACCGTGTCCTGCAATAAGTACAAATACAATTTGGTACACAGTAACCATTCCTAATGCTTCAACTATAGTAGAGCTGGAATTCTCTACTACATTGCCTGGAAACATTCAGGTCATCTGGGGACAATGGGATGGTGGATGCTCCGGAACGTTTATTTATGATCCGGAAAACGCTTATTGTGGCAATGGTAATACAACTCAGGTTTACAGTTGTCTAGAGCCGGGCACTTACCATTTTATGGTTTCAACAGCTGCGAATAATCAAGGTGAAATATGTGTGACGGCTAATATTGGAGATCCACCTCCGGGCTGTGGTCAAAATAGTGATTGTAATAGCCCGGAAACTATAAACTTGACAGACGCCAATGAAATCGTATGTGTTCCTGGCTGTAATGTTGGAGCTTGTGGAGAAGCTTTTGGTTTTCAAGGATGTAATTACAGTGGTGGTGTTGTCTGGTATCAAGTTACTACACCCCCAGGTACTGCAGTGATGAATGTTACAGTAACCAGTCCTGACATGTCAATAGAAACACCTCAGGTGCAAGTATTTAATGATCTTTGTGGGGCAGGTGCTATTGGTGGATGTAATACAGGAGGTAATGGATCAGTAAATGTTTTAGGTATAAATATTATTGCCGGAAATACGTACTATATAGCTGTGACAAATGCAACGGGAAATCCCGGCAACTTTGAAATATGTGTTTCGGCTACTGACCCTCAGACAGCCTGTTTATTGGGAGCCTCATTAACAGTAAATAGTACTTCTTTAGGCTCGCCTGAAACAGGACCATTTTTTCCCGGCGAACAAGTGTCATTTACGTTTGACTGGACATTTACCTCTGTAGGCAATGGTATTCAATGGCCCCATGCTGTAATTCCAATTTTTGGAAATTGCTGGGATCTTGGTGCATCGACGTTGCCAAACTACGGCAATTGGACTTGGTTTGATGCCGGTGTCGTTACATATAATGAAACGAATAGTTTCATTTTTACTTATACTGATCCATATTCTGGAGATCTAAAAATGTGCTTTTGGCTTGATCCTACGTGTGATGGTCAACCTCTAACCCCAGGTACAACGTTGCCAGCAGGATGGTATCATATCAATCAACCCGGCCAATGCGGTACAGGAGATCTGGGTAATCCCAACAATACATGGGGACAACCTTGTGGCGGCACTTGTGGTAATAGTTTTACTTTTGTTTTGACTACAGTGGATGTAGATACCTGTGAGGAAAACCCTGAAACATTAGACTGCGGTATGCAGTTTTTTGTAATGTCAGATTATCAAACAGGTTGTTGGATGACAGGTAGTCCGGGTACTTGTTTAGATGACTTCCCTCTGTTCTTTCAGGCATCTTTAAATTGTTGTCGAGGGCCAATAGTAGAGCCTGATTTTGAAGAAATTTGCTCAGGAGAAACTACCAATATTGAGATATTTACAAATGAAGATGGACCAGGTACATCTTACTGGTGGAATGTCGTTTCTCCTCCTGGTGTATTTGGAGCATCACCAGGTACAGGTAAGTTTATCAGACAGACATTAACTAATAATTCACCCGTTACTCAGACAGTTATTTACCTTGTCGAAGCAGAGGGCCCTACAGGATGCCCTTCAAATGAACCTGATACAATTCTTGTAGATGTATTTCCGCGATTAACAGTCGAAATAGAGTCTGATCCTTCAGATGGTAGAGGTTGTGCGACAACACCTTTCTTCCTGGAAGCAGAAGCTGAGGGCGGATCAGGGCAAGGGTATCAATATAATTGGAGTACTGGAGATGTTGGGCCTTCTATTACCACTGTACCTGGCGTACCTGGAACTTATTCTTACAGAGTAACTGTTACAGACGCTCAAGGTTGTGAGGCAGAGACGGTGATTGATATCATTGTCTCACCGAATATTACGGCAGAACTTCAAATTGATACAACAGATTTCTGTGCTCAAGTTGGCCCCAACATCCTTAGTGTTTTAACAGAAGAATCAACAATTGTTGATGTTTATGATTGGGATGCACCTTTCTTTATAGGTAACAATCCTACTGCGGTGATAGGAGATCCTTTGTTACACTCTGGAACATACTCGATTACAATTACAGACATCAATGGTTGTACAGGTGATGATCAGATTGAGATTAATGTATATCCGACACCTGAGTTTTTCACAGTAAGTAATCCTCCAGATGATATATGTGTAGATGATGATGTACCGGATGTTATAAATTTTAATGACTTTTGGTTTGTGTT
>SLDF01000336.1 GCA_007125435.1 Saprospiraceae bacterium | reverse complement strand
GGTGGCGACGCAGGAGCCAGACTCAGCGTAGCAATAGCGAAGCTGAGGCCGACCGTTTAGGGAGCCCTGGAACGTAGCGACCCGAAGGGTGATGCCCAAAGCGACAAAATGAAATACACCCTAGTCTATCCAAAACCAGCAAAAAAACTGCAAAAAATATCAGTTATAATTTGGTTTATACTATAAACTACTTTACATTTGTGTCAACCAAACATACAATCATGAAGTCAATACTTTTATTTTTACTGCTTACCCCTTTTGTTATCACAGGACAAAACACGACTGGTAATCCTGAATTAATCACCCAGAAAATGGCCTTGCTCAGCAACTGGGTAGGGCAATGGACCGGTGAGGGCACCATTTCAATGATGGGTGAAACCTATGATTTTGTGCAGACAGAAGATATAAGGTTTACATTGGACGGCCAAGTCTTAGTGATAGAAGGCATAGGACATCTAAAAGATAACCCAGAAGAAAAGGTGCACCACGCCTTTGCTACCATTTCTTATCATCCAGATCAATCAGCCTATATCATGCGATCCTATACCAACGAAGGGCTATACACTGATGCGACAGTTGAAGTAATAGACGAAGTCACGTTTAAATGGCATTTCGATGTGCCACAGGGCCGCATTCTTTACAAGATAGAAAACGATGGCACCAGTTGGTCAGAGTCCGGTAGCTACCAAAATGATAGCGGTA
The DNA here is from genome assembly GCA_007125435.1 of Saprospiraceae bacterium. Taxonomy (GTDB): domain Bacteria; phylum Bacteroidota; class Bacteroidia; order Chitinophagales; family Saprospiraceae; genus SLDF01. Next base: position 3,832 of record SLDF01000336.1, on the reverse strand, counting down.
TGTCCTTTCCATTCTTTGATATGTTAATCCATAAAAACCAGTAACCATGAACAATATAAAAAATTTAAAACTAAGTCTTACACTCACCTTGCTTATGGCATGCGTAGGCCATGCCTTTGCTCAGGGCGGATTTGGAGGTGTCACTGCAAAAGTAGAGTCTATCAGCGGAAGCAGTCTGATGACTTTTGGCGGCGGTGGCGCATGGATGCCGACTGAAAATTTCTATCTAGGAGGTGGTGGCTATGGCAGTATGAACACCATCAACATCAACGATCGAGTCTTAGAGTCCTTTGGCTATGGTGGATTGATGGCCGGTTACAAGCTTCCTATCATAGACAAACTTTCTCTGAGTATACAGGGCCTATTGGGATCCGGGGGCTATGTATGGGATGGGCAAAGTGACCGATTTCAGCTTATAGAGCCTTCAATACACGTATGGCTTAGGGTCAATCATTTTATGGCCATCAATATTGGGGGGCAGTATAGGTGGTCATTCATGGATGCCAATAGCCCATTATCTGCCGAAGACCTTAGTGCCGGCGGTGTTCAATTTAGTTTAATCTTCGGGGCATTCTAACTCGCTTTGTGCAATAAAAAAAACAAACATATGCATTCTAATCAGGAATCCTTTGATCAAAAAGAAAGTCTGGCCGTCATATCCGGCATGATCAAGCAGACACAAGGTCTCATGCAAGAGTCAGCATTCTACTTTATACTTTGGGGCAGTGTCATTGCCCTGGCCAATCTGGCTCATTATTGTCTATTAGTTTACAGCAGCTACAGCCACCCTTATATGGTCTGGCTTATCACCATACCGGCATGGTTGGCATCCATGCTGTATGGTCGCAAGCAAAGTCGTGAGGCTTTGGTGACCACGCACCTGGACAAGATCATCACAGTGGTGTGGCTAAGTTTTGGCATCTCCATATTTTTACTAATCATACTGGGGCAGGTCATCAATACACATTTCAATCCGGTAATCATGCTAATGGCAGCCATACCCACATTTATTTCAGGCTTTACCATCAAAGAAAAATCACTTACTTTTGGCGCCGTATTATTTTGGTTAGCCGGCTCGATAGCTTTTTTTACCGACACAACTGTTCATTACTTGATAGCAGCGGTTGCTACCATTGGAGGTTTTCTCATTCCCGGCATTATACTGGCTAAAAAAAGGAAGTAATGTTTAAAGACCTGGATCCTTTATTACATGCCCAGCTCAGGCTCGCCATCATGTCACTATTGATGAATGTAGAGTCAGCTGAGTTTACCTTCATCAAGGAAAAGACAGGTGCTACATCCGGTAACCTAAGCGTACAGATCACCAAGCTCAAAGACGCCGACTACATCAACGTTACAAAAAGATTTCACAATAATTACCCGCAGACCATTTGCAAAGTGACAGAGACCGGCAAAAAAGCCTTTATAAAATACGTCAACGCTCTGGAGTCCTATCTTAGGCCGGGAGATAAGGATTAGCCTAAGGATCAATAGTCTTACCTGAGTTTATGTCATGTTATCGACTTGGGCATCACCCTCGTCCTGTTGTCCTTGGGTCGCTACGTTACAGGGCTCCCTAAACGGTCGGCCTCTGCTTCGCCAATGCTGCGCAGAGTCTGTCTCCTGTCGTCGACACCCTTTCACATCGCTGATGCATGACCAGAAAAGCGACATTTTGAAATGCATCCGAAATAATGACACAATGTTAGCATTTTTGTGTATATTCAACCGATGTTAATTTTCCACCTCTCGATAACTACACAAGGCAAACATAGTTGGCGAGCTAAATAAGCTTTTTATGACTTGTAAATACTTAATGTTAATACTAACTCTGCTGGCAAGTAATGTCCTTTTGCCTGCTCAGAAGCCTTTTTTCACTCTAGTTGATGTGCCGGATATGAGAAGAACTGTTGGAATCAAACCGAATGAAGAAGGCTTTCAAATATTTTTGGGTAGTTATATGAATCACAATGGGGCAATAACAGTGAATATGAATGAGGATGGCGAAATCACTTCAGAAATTGATACAATTCTGCCCTTCAAACCCAGCTTTTTTCCGAATTATACACTATTCACAAAGAATCAAGATGGTATCCGATATTTCAATCGCGCTGAATTCTCGAATATTAATTACACACAAAGGTCAGAAATAGATATTGATTTAGTAGATGAAAATACTAATTCAACCGAACTTATTCCATTTGAAACATTTAACTCAATTGGCACTTGTCACTGCTTAGGCTTATTCAGAAGAGATCAGAAAGTCTATGCATTAATCCATTGTCATAGAGACCAATCCACTCTATTAGTCTATGATCTTGAGACTGAAGAACAAGATTTTATTGAATTGGATTTACCGGAAGCATTCATATCTGGTCATTTAATCGAAACCACAAACAATGAAATAGTAATAAGCGGTATTATTAGAGATTTTAATATCTTTAACAAGTATGTGGTAACTTTAGACTCATCATTTCAATTTAAAAACATCCGAGAATTGCCTAAGGAAAATACGAATCTATACCAAACACCATTAATACTTTACCTGGGATCGAATAAGGTCTTAAATTTCACTATTTTTGAAGATGACACATCGGGCACTACCACCAAATCATTACACTGTTTCGATATAAGCTCTGGAGAAACAATATGGGAGCGTGAGTATATAGTCAATCATAATTTCACATTTTTAACACCAAGACATTTTCTGGATGAAGACGGATTTATTTATTTATCTGGCAATGTGACTAAAACAGACTCTACCGGGACTGAAAGAAGAATTCTAACACTTGACAAATATGATCCTGATGGTAATTTAATCTGGAGCCATTTGTATGACAAAAAAGAATTTGTTAGTATGACATACAGCCATGTCGAGCTGCTTCCAGATGGTTGCATAGTGGCTGGTGGCTCGGCTTTTGAAAGAAATGGCCGGATGAAGCCTTTTGTTTTTATGACAGATAAAAATGGGTGTATTGATTTAGATTGTGATTTATCATCACAGCTATCTAGTGCCAATACATTTCCTTTTCGTTTATCAATCTATCCAAATCCGGCACATGATTTTATATACGTTCAAACTGAAAAAGAAAACACCTCTCACATTGACATATTAAGTTCGAATGGTAACAATCTTTTGATTAAAAACATACAAGGAGCCATATGTATGCAACAAAATATTGACGCAAATATGGATGGCATCCGAGATAAAATTGACATTAGCAAATTACCTTCCGGAGTATTTATGGCTCAGATTGTATCAAATCGTGGTGAATCCAAGAGTAATGTAATTAAGTTTGTAAAACAATAAAGAGGTAAAGACCTGTGTAGTCTTTGCACGATGCTGGATTTAAAGGCTCTAGCCTATCTGACTCCCCTAAATTTTATTTAATGTACCCACTCTAATAACAGGACTTTTACCCGCACTGCCCATAGCCACTGTTGAATTATAAAAGCGGCCCGTTTCCCCCAAAGCTTTGCGTAGATGGGTGATGCCCAAAGCGACAATATGAAACGCCGCCTTTTTCTACATATCTCAAATGGATAATACTAAACTTTCAATACTTATAAATGGTCACTCTCAATAGTCGTGGAATTGACAAACCAGTCGCTATTGCTAGTATCTAAAATGACTATTGTTTTACAATAAAAAAATTGATCTGAGGTATATTTTAAATGTCATCCGCAGATAAAGCCTCAACCTGCTCAAGACTCAACCCTAATAATCTGGAAACTTCATGTGGCTGTGTTCCTGCTCTGAGCATCATGAGGGCTGCTTTTTTAATTCCTAAGTTAATACCTTCTTCTCTGCCTTCTTCTCTACCTTCTTGCC
>SLDF01000200.1 GCA_007125435.1 Saprospiraceae bacterium | reverse complement strand
CGACTTATTTTGAAGCCATTTGAAGCCGTAATACCCGCCTGCTGCCATCGACAGGTGGCGGGCAGGGATTTTCTAATGCATAATCCGGGTTTAAGCAAAGTGTCGCCATTTGAAGCCGAAATAGAGAATTTTATTATAAATCCCGGGGCAAAGCCTTACTGGTTTTTATTTTTCGCACACACGACTAATTGAGATTTATGTTTAGAGTTTTATTATTTATTACACTGCTAGGTTGCAATTTGCAATTGGCAGGTCAGGCTGAAAGCATATGGTACAATCAAAATGAACCGCCTCCCGGTGAAAAGTTAGATATTGAAGCCAGGTCTTATAGGTTATTCAATTTAGACACAACCAAACTAAAGGCTACACTCTGGAGTGCCCCAGAAGAAAGAAAGCAAAGCGCCAAGGATAGTAAAGTGATCTTACAAGTGCCGGATCCTGATGGCAATCTGCTTGAATTTAGGATTGTGAATTATAGGATGATGGAAGATGGGCTGGCTACCAGGTATCCTTACATCAAGACTTTGAAAGGTGTGGGAGTAGACAATAAGCGGTCTACCATAAGGCTAGACTGGACTTTGTTTGGATTTCATGCAGTGGTCAGAACAGCGTCGGGCACTTTTTACATTGACCCATTTAATAGAGCTATAAAAGATACTTACATTGTGTATCATCGCAAGGATGCCCCGCAGAGAACTATGGAATGTCTGGTAGACGAAGAGTTCATTAGAGAGCATGGAGTGCGAAGTCCAAACACTAAAATGTTTGGTAAAGCATTTGGCGATTGTCAATTCCGTACCTACAGACTGGCGCAAGCTACAACAGGAGAATATTCTAACTTTCATGGCGCATTTGATGAGGGTGATGTAGGATTGGTCATGTCGGCTGTCACTACAGTCATTAATAGAGTCAATGATGTCTATGAAGTGGATATGACTGTAAGGCTCATCCTCGTTGATAATACAGATGACGTCTTTTTTTACGATCCGGCAACAGATCCGTACACTAACAATAATGGTGTACAAATGCTTGGTCAAAACCAAACCACATGTGACAATATTATAGGCTCGGCTAACTATGATATTGGACATGTATTCAGCACAGGAGGTGGTGGCGTGGCCAATCTTAATGGCCCTTGCAATAACAATATAAAAGCAAGAGGTGTGACCGGTCTGCCATCGCCGGTTGGTGATCCATTCTCTATAGATTATGTATCACATGAGATGGGACATCAGTTTGGTGCAAATCATACACAAAACAATCCATGTAATAGAAATGCAAATACAGCTATGGAGCCGGGGTCAGCGTCGACCATTATGGGATATGCAGGTATTTGTAATCCTAATGTCCAAAGTAACAGCGATGACTACATGCATGCCGTTTCTCTGGCCGAGATGGCAAATTTTATCACTGGAAGTGGCAACTCCTGTGCTGAAATCGTAAGCTATAACAATACAGCCCCTCTGGTCGACGGTGGAACAGATCACCTCATACCTGTATCTACTCCATTTGTACTGACAGCAGATGCAACAGATGCAGAAGGGGACCCATTGACATATTGCTGGGAGCAATATGACAACGAAACAGGCTTCCCTATGCCACCTCAATCCACGAGTACAGGTGGCCCAATGTTTAGGTCTCTACAACCAAACCCTTCACCGAGCCGGTATTTCCCCAATTTAGCTGATCTGACGTCTGGTGTAGGGTCAGCATGGGAGACACTTCCGTCAGTAAGCCGCAATATGACCTTTAGGATTACGGTCAGAGACAACCATCCAGAAGCAGGGTGTGTTTCAAATGATCAAATTTCTGTCTCAACTACAGCTGGCGCTGGTCCATTTCTGATCATCGCCCCTAATGGAGGTGAATCATTAAATCAAGGAGAGTACACTTTGATCGAATGGGATGTAGCCAATACAAATGTACCACCAGTGTCATGCACTGAAGTTGATATTTTATTATCTACAGATGGAGGGTTTACATACCCCATCACATTAGCGAGCAATGTAGAAAACAATGGTTATCACTTCATACAAATGCCTAATGAGGTGTCCGGCGCATGTCGCATCAAAGTCATTTGCTCAGGTAGTATATTCTTTGATATATCTGATGTTAATTTTAGTGTATCTGCCGGAGGTAGTACTTTTACACTAGGCGCAGAACCTGCATTTCAATCGATTTGTCTTCCCGGAGATGCTGATCTGGATATCTTGACAGCATCAATTGGTGGCTTTAGTGGAAATATCACACTTTCACTCGTCAATGCGCCCCCGGGTGTAAGTGCATCGTTTTCACCAAATCCAGTTGCCGCCGGTCAGTCATCTTCTATTACAATTACAGGGCTTGATAATTTTCCAGTCGGTAGTAATACCATTGATATACAAGGATCTTCAGGTTCAACATCCCAAACTGTAACTCTACCTTTTAATTTTGAACCAGGTGGTGCAAGTGTAAGCCTTACAGACCCGGTTGATGAAGCTGTCGATGTCTCTCCATACCCCTCATTGAAGTTTGATTTAATCGGAGAAGGCCTTTTCAACGAAATCCAACTGGCCAATGACCCTTTCTTCTTTGACTTAGTGGGGACGTTCCAAATCACAGAGACAACGCTAAATATTACAAATCAATTAGAGTCTGAAACTACATATTATTGGAGAGTCAGATCAATAGCAGATTGCGGTCCAGGCGAATGGTCAGAGGGTTGGAGCTTTACAACTTCCGGTTGTGAAAATTACATAAGTGAGGATGTGCCTGTCAATATCCCTTCTAATGCCGCTACCACTGTCACCTCTACCCTATTTATACCGGATAACGGAGTCATACAAAATGTAGACGTCATCGATCTCACCGGGACACATACATGGATAAACGATCTCATCGTGACACTCATCAGTCCCACAGGTACAGAAGTCAGACTTTTTGATCAAGTCTGCTGGAATCAAAATGATTTCTTTGTCAGTTTTTCTGATCAAGCGTCACTGACTAACTTACCTTGTCCCCCCACGTCAGGTCTGACGTATCAGCCGGAGGATCCATTGTCTGATTTTATTGGGGAAAACATGAACGGTATCTGGACATTACAGATTGAAGACGTATTCCCTGAGGATGGTGGAGATTTATTGAATTGGCAATTGAATATCTGCGCCGAAGGTTTGATATTCCTACCGCTAGACTGGATAAGGTTTGATGTAGAAAAAAAGGATAAAAGCAGAAAGAATGTTCTGACATGGGAAGTCGCTAACCACGAAGATAATGAAGGGTTTGAGGTTCAAAGAAGTGTAGGGCAAGCCCATGATTTTGAAGCTGTAGAGTGGATGGCAGATAATGCTCTGGACAAGACGCGTTCTACTTTCACCTATACAGATCAGCAAGCCCCTACACAGCACATTGTCTATTACAGGGTCAAACAAGTTGATCACGATGGCGCTTATTCCTATTCGCCAATCAGAGCTGTTAGGCCTGGTTTTGCCAGCGATGATGCTATTACTGTCTATCCCAATCCTTTTGCAGATAGAATCTTTGTCACTACGAAAATGGATTTGAATTCAGGAAGTACATATGAGCTGATCAATACCAAAGGCCAAGTCGTAAAAAGCGATGTGGTTCCGGGTGAACAATGGTCTATTGATAGTAGTCGACTATTGCCAGGTATGTACTTTTTCAGGATCATCACAGGTAACCAAGTGGAAAGTATCAAGATTGTAAAATAGAATTTTATCAAAATATCAATTGCTGTCAAGACTGAAAGAATCTAGCCAAATGGCTTTTCATTTCTATAACATTAAACCCGGATTATGCATTAGAAAATCCCTGCCCGCCACCTGTCGATGGCAGCAGGCGGGTATTACGGCTTAAAGACAACAAAGTAAAAGCAAGTATTATGAGTAGATATATATGGATAGCCATATTGGCTTGGCTGGCAACAGGTTTGATAGCGCAAAACACAGATGAGTCAGCCATTGATTATTTTATCACACAAGGCATGGACAGCTCTAAAGTCATGGCTATTGCATCTGACATATGTGATCGTCATGGATCAAGGCTTACCGGATCAGAGGCACTTGACAAAGCTCAGGATTGGGCTGTCGACTATTTGACAAACATGGGAATGGCAAACGTTCAAAAGGAAGCGTGGGGAGAGTTTGGTCAGGGCTGGCGTTTAGATCATTTTGAAATGCATGCACATACACCAAAGTACTGGCCTGTACTAGCCTATCCAAAAGCGTGGTCACCTTCCACAGGAGAAATTACTGGAGAGGTTGTATATCTCCAAGCCTCTGAAATTGAGGATTTGGAGAGATACAAAGGTCAACTAAAAGGTAAGTTTGTCCTCCTGGATACCATAAGGGATGTAGATGAATGGTTTGAACCACTAGCTTCCAGACACACAGCTGAGTCACTATTGGACTTAGCAAATGCACCTCTTCCTACTCCTCGACCTCGACGAAACTGGCAGAGTATGTCAGGATTTTCATTCAATAAAGCAATGTGGTTATTCTTATTAGAAGAAGAGCCGGCTGCTGTTTTAGATAGAGGCTACAAAGGTGATTTAGGGACGGT
>SLDF01000381.1 GCA_007125435.1 Saprospiraceae bacterium | reverse complement strand
GTCAGTCGTCGTGTCAAACCTAAATCAAGAGGAAGGCTGACGTCTTCAAAGCCAAGTATAACAGCACCGGTGCAGCGAGACACCATCAAAGAATCTAACCCAGACTATTTCTTCCAATCACCATTTGGTGACATGAAGATCCAAAAGCCAGAGAAAAGTGAAAAGGAAGATTCAGTTGCTGATGCACTTACACCAAAACCAAAGAAAGAAGAAGATAAACAGCCAGACCCAAAGTTCGAAAAAGTCAATGTCATGAGAATTTCGCCATATCGGCTGAAATTCAGACTAGACTATGTCAACACGACCATGGATAACAATCCTTTGTTTGAGGGCCTGGAGGCTTATGCCGGAACAGGTGAGGTCGTATTTAATAATCCGTTTGGGCTGCTGTTCAAAGCCAATGTAAAAGACCTCATGGAGGACTACCAAATCGAGGGTGGTATCCGTATACCTACTACCTTTAATGGCGCTGAATACTTCTTGTTTTTTGATGATAGAAAAAAACGGCTTAATAAGCGCTATGCCATTTATCGCAGAGCCAATTACAATACTGAAGGCTTTCTCGGCAACGTCATACTTAGAAATAGACAGGAAATACTGCTTGGTCAGTATCAATTGAGGTACCCCATTGACGTGTTTACCAGCGTAAGAGCTATAGCTACATTAAGACAAGATCGGTTCAACAGGCTTGCCACTGAACCCATTTCCCTCATGGAGCCACCGGTAGTAGAGCAAAGAGCAGGACTTCGCCTAGAATATGTATTTGACAATACCATGCCCATTGATCTAAATATTCTAAGTGGTACGAGGTATAAAGTATTCGGAGAAGTGGTCAAGCGGTTTGATATTCAGTTTTTAGATGACTTTAATTTTAATTTGGGTGAAGGCCTTATGACCATTATTGGCTTTGATGCCAGACACTATATACAGTTGCTGAGGCATTCAGTTTTTGCTGTAAGAGCGGCAGGAGCTACTTCTTTTGGCTCAGAAAAGATACTTTACTTACTGGGAGGATCTGACAATACGATAGTGCCTAACTTCAATGATAATATTCCTCTACCTCCGGGCGATGAGTTTGCACTACAAACCTTAGCCCCGAGTGTTCGTGGCTTTGATCCCGGAATTCGTAATGGAAGTTCTTTTGCGCTTGTCAATGCAGAGTTGAGAATACCAATATTTAAATATTTATACAACAGGCCTATACGATCTAATTTCATCAGGCATTTTCAGGTCGTGGGTTTTGCCGATGCGGGCACGGCATGGCAAGGTCGATCACCATTCGATGTCAACAACCCCATCAACACACTAGAGATAGAGAACAACTCGATTTTTGTGCGTGTAAATTATTTCAGAGACCCTATTGTCATGGGTTATGGTGTAGGGATAAGAACGATGATTTTCGGATATTTTGCCCGAGTAGACTATGCTTGGGGATTTGAAACCAAGACACTGCTCAGACCTCGGTTCCATTTTTCTCTTGGTGTTGACTTTTAACGGTCACACATGGATGACATAATTACCTATATCGAAGATCAACCCCGGCAGCAAATGCAAATCATGATGTTGCTACACAGCTATATTTCATCCTTACCTAATATTCAAGCTAAGATTAGGTACAAGATTCCATTTTACTTTCAAAATTCATGGATATGTTACCTTAATCCTGTCAAAGGGGGTGACGTTGAATTGGCCTTTCTTAGAGGGAGAGAACTGGTCGATGAAGGTGGCCTCTTATCTGCCAATGGTCGTAAAATGGTCAAAGGTGTCACTTACCAAAATGTAGAGGATGTATCATTCGAATCTTTGGAGCCTGTACTTCTGGAAGCACTTATTCTTGACGAAAATGTCCCCTACTCTGTCAAGAAGAAAAAATGAATCCGACACGTAGCTATTTTTCGCTATTTAATACAAGAAATGCAGTCCTTCTATTTTTAGCGCGTCCCTGAGGTGTTTCATTATCAGCTATTGGGCGTGTATCTGCATACCCTTCATACTCTAATCGACCAGCTTCAATACCTTGATCGACCAAATACGACTTGACAGCCAGCGCTCTATCTTTTGAAAGTTGGAGGTTGTCTTCATACTGACCTACATTGTCTGTATGACCTTCAAGCCTTATGCGTACCTCTTCATGCTTTTTGAGCCATCCGGCTAATTTATTGAGTTCGAATTCAGATGAAGCCTTTAATAAAGCAGATCCGGTCTCAAAAAACACATTTTCAAGTACCACTGCTTCCCGTTCTGTCGTATCTTGAACGACCTCTAATACTCTACTTAATTTGATCTCCATGATTTGTGGAAAGCTAGTCTCTTCTTCGGACAACACATCAAAAAAGGCTGAATAAAAAATATAGTCCGGATGAAAAATATGCACAGCATAAGATTTATCCTTTGGCATAGTGACCAGCAATTTGCCTTCGTCATCAGCTTGAGCAAGCAGATATCGATCATTCGTATCCAGGTCTAAAATCTCTATAACAGCCCTCACAGGTGCCAATGTTTCTTTGTCTTTAATGATAAACTGAACATAGGTACTTCGCTTAGCTTGCACTCGTGGGTCTAATTCGATTTGGTAAATATCTGATCGGCCGTTTTTCTCATCTACAATTGCCCAATAGGCTGTAGTACCATTACGCTCTACGATGAGACCGCTTTCATCCTGTCGGCTATTGATGCTCCTGCCGAGATTGATAGGGTTTTGATATTCTCCATCTTCCATTCGCGTCATAAATAAATCTAGCCCTCCAAACCCTGGATATCCAGCCGACGAAAAATAAAATGTCTTGTTGTCAAAATGCATATACGGCGTCATTTCGTCTTCTGGAGTATTGATGGATGGCCCCATATTGACTGGCTCTGACCACCTGCCTTTAGCGTCTTTCTTACTGTACCAAATATCCATGCCACCCTCTCCACTATCTCTGTTACTGACGAAATACAATGTCCTGCCATCTGGCGATAATGCGGGCTGAGATTCCCAGGCATCTGTATTGATTTTAGACCCCATATTACGAGGCGCACTCCACTTATCACCTTGTAATGTCCTTATATACAAATCACAACTTCCAAAGCCGCCTGGCAGGTTGCACATGGTGTATATGATAGTTCTACCGTCTGCACTTATACACAGAGCGCCTTGATTAACCCCTTGTCTATCTTCGAAAAGCACCTCCGCTTTACGCCAATGGTCAATACTGTCTTTTGTGGATAGATAGATGCGTTCCTGCATATCTATTCTACGGGTAAAAACCAATTGTCTACTGTCAGCGGTGATAAATGGAAAGTATTCTTTAAATTGACTGTTTATAGCATTAGGTAATACATCGGCTGGCAATGATGGAGATCTATCCTGTCTGTCAAATAATGTAAAAGTGGCGTCCCTTAGGTATTTTTCAGTAGCGGAAGTAATAGATGAAGAAAGACCATTACGACTAAGCAGATTTTCTGCTGCCAATCGACATGCTTCTAGTTGATCAGTCTCCCAGAAGAGTCTAACCCTTACAAATTGTAAATTGATGGATGAGTCTAAAGATCGATCATAGAGAAAATTGGCTTGTTCTAGCGCTTCCTCATATCGCTTACTTCTCAGGTAGAGCATGGTTAAATCCTGACGTGCTTCTACATGATTGCCAAAGGCAGATACGGTCTTTCTCAAGTGTTTTTCAACCTCAGAATTGTCTAGATTTGCTTTAGCTGCTTTTGCCCTTTCATAGTGCTTTTCTGCGGCTTGTGGATATGTACTTCCCTTATCACCTTTCTTTAGAGCATTACAATGTGTAAAACAAACGATAAAGAAAATAGCCACTAAAACTCCATATAGATTTTTAAGGCGTATTCTCCGTTGTTTCTTTTTTATTCTTGTATCGAAAAACCGCTTCATCAATACTTTTTTAGTATGGATATTCATCTCGCAGGAGCTAAACTGTTACGCAGTAAACCCGAATTATGCATTGGAAATTCGGGTTAAACTTACCTTCGTACTGCAATTAGGTTCAAGACCATCAAGATCTATAACTATTCCTAACTTTAAAAGAAACGGATTAACTACTACATTGGTTGTACTAATACGAAGTATCAAACCTGTACTTAGATGGCGACTTTTTTAGGATTGAAGCCCATCTCTGACGCTTTACTGAAATCTTCAGAAAAGCTATTCACTCCTTCTTCTTTCTTGGCTAGCCCTCTATAGAATATACACTTTGCGTCTTCAAGTATTTCATGGGCGCCCTCTATTTCCAAAGCCTGGTCAAAGCATCCAATCGCGTTTTTGTGCTCATCCGTGCTAAGATAAGACTGACCCATGAGATAATAAGCTTCTCTCTTCCTCAATGCATTATCAGAGTTTTCTTTGAATCTCTTACTGATAAAAAACTTTAACTCTTTCCTTGCAGTCTCATGCGACCCTAGTTCGACCAATCCCCTTGCCTTTTCCAGACGAGCTCTCCAATGAATATCAAGCACAGCTAATGAATGTTTGATGGCGTTGTCAAAATCAGCAACAGCTTTTTCGAATTCTTCGACCTTGAAGAATTCCAGTCCTCTATTTAAATATGATGTGTATGTTTTGGGCTCAGCTTGAAGTGCTTTGGTGAAGTACTCAATACTTTTAGCCTGATCACCTTCTTTTGCAAATATTAATCCGGCCAACTCTAATGCCTGTACATGTTTATCATATGAAGACAGGCAAAATCTAATGGCTTGCAATGCATCTGAATAGTTATCTTGCTCAAACAACAACTTGGCTTTCCAATAATCCCTGACAGCACCCTTCTCATTATTCGGTACGATGACTTCCTTTTGCAGTATCTTCCCGGAGTCAGTCTGGTAAGCCTCTATTTTGCCACAAAGTGCAAATTGACTCAATATATTCATTGCATCTACTGTGTTTAACCAGTGCTTTTCAGTTAAATTAGTGACCGTTCTGGGTACATCGAATGTGTATAGCACTTCATTGAAGTTCTCTAACTCCACGAAAGCCAATTCATTTTTATAATAAGACTCTAATCTTCCTTCATACATTCGACGGGCCCGGACAAAACTTTTCTCCGAACCAAAATGCAGCGAACCCTGCAGAATGGTTTTTTGCTGATACATAAAAAGATAAACTTGTTTAAATTATTGAATAACGGACATCTATACAGAATAAATCGTGCCAAATTTCACGAAGATCCATATAGACAACGCACTTTTTTTCGATATAATTCAATGGAATTGTAAATTTCGGTATTATAAGATTGAAAATCAATATTTTAATGATTTTTCTCTCACATATTTTTTATCATAATTTAATGAAAAAATTATATGCCCTCGTGAAATTATTGTTAGAATCGGTTTTTGTACCAATCACAATCTGATAAGTTATCTTTATTTCATACGGTTGGTTTTAACCCAACAACAAACCCATACTTGAGCACAATGAAGCTGAAAAACTTTTTTGTATTGCCTCAACTTCATTACTTTGTGTCGTCTTATGAATCTACGAGATGATCAGAATATTCAAAACAATTTTTGACCGTAATCAATGCCAGTTATGAAAACACACTACTTCATCATGTTAATAGTGGGTGTAGCGGCATTGTATAGTTCATGCCTTCCACCTCAGCCGGGAGGTAAGGCAGATAGTTCTCTATACATCTCTCCAGATTTCAAAGACGCTAGGATGCAGCTCATATACACTTATAGAGACAAGCAAGATATTGATAGTCTGTCTGTGTTTACACAGCACCCTAATGAATCCTACAGGTACTTTGCTGCACAAGCATTTGGCTCTATACAGCGAAAAGAGGCACTTCCTTTTTTGACGCCTATGCTATCAGATAGTTCAATAGCAGTGAGAAGGATGGCAGCTTTTGCCATTGGTCAGTTAAGAGATGTGAGAGGTGAGAAAGCACTGACAGATGCATTCATCAATCAAGATACCTTTTCGGGGTTTGATATACTCAATGCTACCATACTGGAAGCTCTGGGCAAATGTGGCTCTGCAGCTACACTCAAGCTCATTGCCGAGACATCTACATATATGGCGACAGACACCGTCCTTCTCATGGGGCAAATGCATGCTCTTTACCAATTTGGACTGAGGAATCTTCATCATATCAGTGCTACTAACCGGGCAGTAGACCTCCTCTTATCACCAAATGTTGCTGAAGAAGTAAAGCTCATCTGTGGACAATACCTGCATAGATTTAATGTTCCCGGTCTTGAAAAACATGCCAATGCTCTTTACAATCTTGTCTCTGGTGGCAAAACGCTATCTTCTCATCTAGAGATGACACTCATTCCTGTAATCCTCAAGTCAGAACATGACAGTCGGGTTAATTTAGCTCTCGACATTATTACCGATCCAAAAAAAGATTACAGGGTCAGGGTCAATACTATAAGAGCACTATCGCATTTACCCAATGACAAGAGTCTGGAAATAGTCAAACGAGCACTCCTGGACAAGGATCCATTTGTCAGCCAGGTAGCAGCACATCATCTCATCGAATTTGGAGAAGACAATCAGGGCATGGCGTATTTTGCTTTGATAGACTCCATACCAGAGCACCTCTGGGAGACTCGCATCCTTTTGGCGGGTGCAGCAGGGCGGCACTTATCACCCTACAGAAGATATGAACACCAACGCATCAGTACATACCTCACCAAACTTCTAAGCAGTGAAGAGAATCCGGCGAAAAAACGATTGATCACAGAAATGTTGGGCAACTGTTTCAACTGTCTTGTGCCATTAAAAAATATGCTAGAGGATAAGGATTTGCCGCTGTATATAAGATCTGCTGCTGCTGAAGCTTTTGGACAAATTGCTACTCTAAAAAACTTTGATGCCTATTATGGCTATGCTTCTACCGATGTCAAAGTTTACATTGGTAAATATTTATCTCTGGCCTTACTTTCGCCGTCTGATAGCTTGGTTGCTCCAGCTGCATCTGCTTTGATTCATCCTAAAGCAGGACTAAGGTTATATGTGCCTGACACTATCAATTTTGATCGATTGATGGATAGTCTCAACCCCGTAGTACAAGCAGAAGATTATATTCAATTGCTGAAGCTTCAAGCATTTGCTCAAAACAAAAGCACAGACATTCTTTGGACACCCCCATTTAATAAACCCATGGACTGGGTCGCTATGGAAGAACTTTCTGATACCGTTCATATCGCTTTAGAGACAGAGCATGGCGTTGTGGATTTGGCTTTGTATACGCATCAAGCACCAGCCACTGTGCTATCACTATACGAATTGATAGCAAATGATTGGTACAATGGTAAATCTATACACAGGGTTGTTCCCAATTTTGTAATCCAGGGAGGATGCACCAGGGGGGATGGATACGGTAGCTTGCCTTATACCATTTCTTCCGAACATGGCTTTGATCGCTTTGACAAAGAAGGCATAGTAGGTATAGCCTCAGCAGGTCCATATACAGAAAGTCAACAATTCTTTATCACACACAGCGCAACCCCACACCTCAATGGTCGTTATACCATTTGTGGTGAGGTCATCGATGGCATTGATATCGTCCATCGAATCAGGCGTGGAGACGTCATCAAATCCATTTCTATAAAACCGTCACCTACTAACTTGTAAATCACTAATTAAAGCTTAATATCTCATGAACATAAAATCAACACCACTAGAACAAAAACATATAGCACTAGGCGCTAAGATGGCTGAGTTTGCTGGATACAATATGCCTATCAGCTACCATGGCATCATCGACGAACACCATAATATCAGAAAAAATGTAGGCGTCTTTGATGTATCGCACATGGGTGAATTCATCGTGAGAGGCCGAGAAGCTCTGGACTTTTTGCAGTTAGTGACCTCCAATGATGCCAGTAAATTAGAGATAGGCAGTATCCAATACAGCTGTCTGCCCAATCACCTTGGCGGCATAGTCGATGACCTATTGGTATACCGCCTTGAAGAGACTAATTGTAGCGAAGGCGAGCGGGCTTATATGCTTGTCGTCAATGCGTCCAATATTCAGAAAGATTGGGACTGGCTCGTCAAACACAACACTTTTGATACACGACTCATAGATATATCTGATGAAACAGGGCTGATCGCCGTACAAGGGCCCAATGCCGCAAAATCCCTTCAGTCACTCACTGATTTACCTTTGGAAGATATGAAATATTATACCTTCAAAAGGGGTGTGTTCGCCGGCAAAGACAATGTCATCGTATCCGCCACAGGGTATACCGGCGCAGGTGGGTTTGAGATATATGCCCACAAAGATCATATAGCAGATATATGGGACGCCGTCATGGAAGCGGGTAAACCTTTCGATATTATGCCGGCCGGCCTGGGCTGCCGTGATACACTTAGACTTGAGATGGGTTACTGCCTCTATGGCAATGATATCGATGATAGCACCTCGCCTATTGAGGCCGGATTGGGATGGATTACAAAACTGAATAAAGGAAATTTCCACTCATCAGAATTTTTTGCCAAACAAAAAGAAGAAGGCATTGTTAATAAACTTGTTGGCTTAAAGCTTGGTAAAGGAAGAGTGCCGCGCCAAGGGTATGTCATTGTAGACAAAGCAGGTCGAGATATAGGGCGTATCACCTCCGGAACCTCATCACCTACTCTTGACCACCCGATAGCGATGGGTTACATAAGTAAAACTTTTTCCGCACCGGGTACCACCGTAAAAGTCAAAGTAGGTAAGAAAGAACTGGATGCAGAGGTAGTAAAAATACCTTTCATCAAAAAGTGATCGTTAATCTTCGCACGCCGGTTCTTTCATAGCTTGTTCAATAGAATAATATGGAGATACAGGAGGCAAAGAAGAGGTTTATCCAATCGTGGGGCCAGTTAGCTGTAAACTGGGGTATCAATCGTACTATGGGACAGGTGCACGCCTTCTTACTATCTTCGAATTCGCCAAAGTGTTCTGACCAGATCATGGACGACTTATCTCTGTCCAGAGGAATTGTCAATAAAAATCTACACGAACTACTGGACTGGGGCCTTATCTATAAAGCACCTAAAGAGAATGGCTGTCGCAAAGAATATTTCTACGCCGAAAAGTCCATGGACGCCATCTTCAAGCAGATTGTCAAAAATCGCAAAAAAAGAGAGTTAGAGCCCCTCATGGATCTTGTCAATATCTGCTCAGAGATCAAGCCCCAATGCGAAGAGTCTCAGAGCTTCTGCAATACCCTGAGTGAGATAAAAACATTTAGTATCAAAGCCGACTCTGCCCTTGAAAATCTCATCAAATTAGACAGCCATTGGATGGCAGGCCCCCTCATGAAAATGTTCAAATAAACCAGTTAACACCTCTTCTTAAAATGATTTTTGGGCGTGTCCCTACGCCGCTGGTTCGGCGAGCTCACCATCGGCTTCGGGACACGCCCAAAAAAACAAAAAAATCATACCTCAGAATACGAAGTAAATGAATGGCTGGAGCTCGGCGGACAAGACCTGATATATGAGAAATACTGTGATGACGGCAGCAGAGACCTGCACTCCTATGTGCTGGCGGGCGAAGGTCTCGCGATACCAAAGCTTGAACGAGGACGGCAACCAATGGATGATGTAGCCACCGATAAGGAAAATAAATACGTGTCTGTAATTGTATAATACCTCGGGGATAATAGCGGCATTGAAGGCATAGGCGATTCTGTGAAGCATGAGGTGAGCTGCATCAAAACTCTCCCCCCTAAACCATGCTCTGGTGAAGGTGATGAATATCAGTGTCAGAGCTATACTCCAGGCTCTGAAGTACCAGCGACTGTGGTCTCGCCATGGGCTGAATCGCTTCCACTGCTTGAAGATGATGAGGCCGACACCATTGAGCGCACCCCAGAAGACCATGTTCCATGATGCGCCATGCCAGAGTCCGCCAAGGGTCATGGTGAGCATGAGGTTGATATTGGTGTCTATCCATTTTTTGAATGTGGGAAGGTAACGACAAAGTAAAGCTACACCGGCAATGACTCCAAGGCCTATGACAAAAATACTCAATCGCTCAGCTAGTAATGCCACAAATAACAATACGACTAAGACCATGATGTAGGAAAACAATGACCCGTGTCGATTGCCCCCCATCGGTATGTATAAATAATCTCTCAACCAGGTGGATAACGAGATGTGCCACCGCCTCCAGAAGTCACCTACGCTCGTGGCTTTGTAGGGAGAATTGAAATTGACCGGAAGTCTAAACCCAAGCAATAATGCAACGCCAATAGCGATATCTGTATAGCCCGAAAAATCAGCATAGACTTGTAAAGAGTATCCGAAGAGGGCCATCATATTTTCAAATCCGCTAAAAGAGCCCGGATTAGAAAATACGCGATCAATGAAATTGACGGCGAGGTAGTCAGCAAGAAACATCTTCTTGAGCAGACCATTGAGTATCCAAAAAATGGCTGTACCAAATTCCATCCTGGTCAATGTATAAGGCTTGTAGAGCTGAGGGATGAACTCAGAGGCTCTGACAATGGGCCCTGCTACAAGCTGGGGAAAAAAGGACACATAAAATCCAAAGTCCGTGATATGCCGGACGGGCTTGATGAGACCTTTGTACACATCTACAGCATAGCTGATGGTCTGAAATGTAAAAAAGCTGATACCTACAGGCAGCAATATCTTGTCTGCTCTAAATGACGTGTCAAAAAAGCTATTAGACCAATAGGCTAAGTGATTGTAGACTTCGTAATTAGTCCCGGCCATACTATTGAATGTATCTGTAAAAAAGTAGGCATACTTAAAGTAAAAAAGGACAAATAGATTGAGAAATACAGACAGTGACAGCCACAGTTTTTTGGTCAATATCCTCTCCGAGCCGTAGATTTTCTTGCCAATCAAAAAGTCAGAGACGGTAGAAAATATCAAGATAAGGACAAAGAGTCCACTGGTCTTGTAATAGAAAAATAAACTGATCAGGAATAAATAGGCATTGCGGAGGGTCTTCCTGGGGTATATGACACTAAATATGGCCAGCACTATTGTGAAGAATACCCAAAAGTACAATTGAGTAAAAATCAGCGGCTTATCCGGCTGATAGGTAAACCAGGACCATATTTGATTATCCAACGATGTCTATTTTGAGTGTTTTTCTGGGAGTGCAAAGTTAATGTATTGTCTTTCGAAAGCATCAAAAATCATGTCAGCAATAATATGATAGCCTTTGGACTTGAAATGAATCAGGTCGCTTTTGGCTAAATCATCATTACGCCACTTCTTCATGGACTGAAGCCCACCCATGATATTAAATAAGTCGAAGATAGCTCCGTCGTGCGCTCTGGCCAGATCGTAAAACACCATATTGGACTTGTAATTATTCTTATTGGCAAATCGCTTGCGATAGTAATGGTCATTATTGGTCAAGAATATTAAGGCCGGCTTTTGTGGGCATTCGTCTATGCGCTGTAATAGAGCCTCATAGTCTTCTCTGAATGACTCGGGCTTAAACCTGCCATTGGGCATGTAGACATCATTGAGCCCTATGCCGAATATAATAAGGTCCGGCTCAATGAGGCAAAGCTGACGTGATAGATCATCACACCGTAGAAAAGATGAAACCTTAGCTCCATTGACCCCTATGCCATGGACAGTAATGCCTGGTGAGTCTTTAAGAAATTGCAACCCCATCACACTGAATGTCTGGACGGTATCTGTAATATCAAGCTTTCTAATAAGGATTTCGACATTTCGTTGATCATTGTCAAATTGCCACTCAATAAATCCATGCAACGAGTCCAACGTGACCTGAACGGGACATTCCCAATTGAGCACTTCTATCTGATAAGCAGCTTCTGAATCTTGAAAATAAAGCCGGCATCTGTCAAATAAATGGCTGCCATAGATATGATGAACCGGCTTGACTGTAATGGAGGCCACAGGGTCCGTTGTGATGGCAGATAGCCCTGCCAGTCCCCAATGGCAATCGTGTTTTCTGTATGCACTTCGGCAACCCTTCCATTGGCCGGTGTAGTCGACTTTGTAGTCAGATGGATTATTGTATCCGGCAATGGTATATGGAAATACAAACCCGCGATCACCTATCAATTCCTCTGGCAACAAGCCTGAAAAGTGCCTGCGCAGTCTATCCGTCATAGCACCGGCCTGTACGTGGGAACCACCGATATGTATAATGTGCAATTGTTCCGAACTCCCATGCTTGATACGGTTGATCTTGCCAAATAATGCTACAAATCGACTGGAATCTTCCGGCATGTCCAATCTAATGGACTCGTCATGTATATAGGGCAGCGCTATATCCTTATACATCATCTCATCTTGCCCCATCAAGAGAGAGAAGGCAGTAAATAAGTACATAAAAATGACGTGATAAAGACCCCTAAAGAACATATGAACACCTGTTTTTAAAAGTCAAATATAACAAGAATTTTGGCAGATAGAGTTGAGAACAAATGTTCAAAACGAGTCATTAGAAAAAGTATGCACACTTGATTAATCACAATAATTAAAAACTTTACTTATATTTATACTTGGTGCTTTTAAATCAAAACATGTCAGGAGTAAAACATATTGCCATTTTAGCGTCAGGGTCAGGAACCAATGCAGAAAACATAGCCAAATACTTTAAGGAACATCCGGATGTAAAGGTTAGGCTTATTGGTACGAATAAGTCTGATGCAGGTGTATTAGATCGTGCGAAAACGCTCGGTATAACATCATTTGTTTTTGATAGAAAAGCATTTTATGAGGATGGCTCAGTATTGCAAAAGCTTATTGACAATGATATTGACGTTGTTGTTTTAGCCGGGTTTTTATGGTTAGTACCAGCTCAACTGATCAGCCATTACTCAGGGTGCGTTCTAAATATACACCCTGCTCTACTACCTGATTATGGGGGCAAGGGCATGTATGGCCATCATGTGCACGAGGCCGTTCTTGCTTCAAAAGAGAAAATATCCGGTATTACCATACACACAGTAGATGAGGTGTATGATAGAGGTAAAATGATATTTCAAGCGTCGTGTCCTGTGCATGACAGTGATACCGCAGATACATTGGCCAAGCGCATACATAGTCTGGAGTATAGACACTTTCCCATAGCCATAGAGCAATTTATTCATACCGCAGTAGTTTTTAAAACAACATAAATATTCACCCTTTTAAAGTATTCAAACATGAAGCGACTAGCGATAATTTTCTTGTTAGCCATAAGCACTACATTTTTACATGGACAAGAGCCTTTGGTAGAGAAATCCATTATAAATGTGCAAACCAACTTACTTGGCTTGTGGGTAAATTACGAAGCCAGAGTAGATGACGACATTTCTCTGAGAACTGAGATTGGCGCGTTAACCGTGATTACAGGAGGAGAGCTTTGGGGAGACGAAAATCTCTTTAATTTTGTTTATGTTCCAGTGATTACCATTGAACCCCGTTTTTATTATAACCTGGAAAGGCGGCAAGCAAAATCAAAAAATATAGCAGGAAATAGTGGAGATTTTTTCTCTATTAAAAGTACTTTATTCCCGGGCATGGTCTTATTTTCTAACCACGACGCAGAAGCTATAAGGCAGTTAAGTATTTTACCATCCTGGGGCATCAGGCGTCACTTCGCCGGGCGTTTTAATATTGAGTTTGGTTTAGGACTAGGATTTATCATAAATCTGGATCCAGAAAGCGATGCATCAAGAGCAGGGGCCGGAGGGGAATTAAATCTGCGAGTTGGGTACAGTTTTTATTGATTAAGATGATTGTTAGTATAATTACTTTTGTATTTGATTAGAATAACATACTATACAGTTAGGTTTTTTGGGTGCGTTTCATTTTGTCGCTTTGGGCATCACCCTCGTCCAGTCGTCCTCGGGTCGCTACGCTCCGGGGCTCGCTGTTCGCTCGGTCCTTCGGACTCACTCGCATGCGCTCTTGACCCACTCCGCATCGCTGATGCATGACCAGAAAAAACGACATTTTGAAATGTACACAGTTTTTTTTATACATTCGCTCAAGAATTACGAAAAACATAATAATATGGCCTATAATAGATCGCATGCAAGACAAATCTGCTCACCGGATGAATATAAGTTGTTTCTAAAAAGCACCAAGGATGGCATGAAGAACCTGTCACCTAAAGAATTGAAAAACACAATTGATAGAACCAGAAAGGTGCGAGATAAGTATCAAGATCTATATCGTCGCCAGTCGATTGAAATAGCAAAAACTTCAGGAACGAAGCGAGGCAGGTCTAATCAGGCCAATAAACGAACAGAGCAAAAAGTAAAGCTTTTCAATGAAGCATTGGAACGCCTCGGGTCAAGGTAAAAAACACCCTTTCTCTGAAATACTATTCAACAGCAAAAGCGCCATGCCTATTGTTTTGCCTGTGAGATTATTGCATTATCTTACTTATGGTGTTACTGGAGTTAGCTAGCAGACCTGCATAGATTTACACATAAGTTAAATTTATAATAAATAATTGTATATTTGCGGCAAGCTTGATATGTAAAGGCAAAGATTAGCTTTGTGTACAATTGTTTCAGTTAAGAAAAAAGAGCACAATGGCTTTAGCATCCTCTTCTTACATAAAGGCGACCATACATTTACGTTAGCACAAGTGCCACAAATTGATGAAAAGCAAAGTGTATCATAGGTCTTTACCTGCCATGGGGACATTACTGGATGTCGTATGCCTAGGCAATGGTGCTACACAATTTGATGTCATCTTCCAGGCTATTGAAAAGGCTGTATCGCAGCTCGAAGAAAAGTGGAGCAACTACAAATCTAACAGTACAATTAGCCGTATAAATAAATCCTTATTGACTCATAGTCAGGCTGAAGTGCCGCAAGATATTTTTCGGGCGCTGAAACAAGTACACCGTGTCAGTCAAAATACTGACGGACTATTTAATTGCTGGGGTGGACAAAAGTATAACAAGCAAAAATTCTCGGAAGCCATCGAACATGAAAACTATGAACTGACGGCACCTCATCTCAGTGACATCATATTTGACGAAGCCAAAAGTACCATCGTTTCCAGAAACTCAAACGCGCAGATCGACTCTGGAGGTTTTGGCAAAGGGCTCGCCATAAATGCCGTTAGAGAGATTTTAGACAGTTACAAAGTACACGATTCCTTGATTAGTTTTGGTGGTAGCTCTATATATGCGAAAGGGCAACATCCATATGGACCATATTGGCCTATCAGTATACCTCATTATTACAAGTCTGATAGCCATGCATTAGAATTAAAATTATATACGACTTGTGTTTCTATATCAGGCCATCATCCTGGGCAGAGAAAAGTTAAACCACATGGTCATGTATTCCATCCGGAAAACAAACACCCGGTAGACCATAATAGAGTTGCCATTGTTCATGGCCCTGATGCTGTAACAGCGGAAGTGCTTTCAACAGCTTTTTTAATGGCGCCATCAAACCGGATGACATCCATAGCTCAAGCGTTTAGTCTATATGCTATTTATGTATTGACTTATGATGAGGGACATGAAGTGAATCTTACTTTTAAATCCATAGAGCATGAAGAAGTTACCCAGGCGTGAGTTTTTAAAAATTGCAGGTTTAATTGCGGGCTCCTCTATAGTGGCAAGCAATTTTCTTTGGCTCAAAGATATAGATGCGGAAATAGACACCGACAGAGACATCAAGCTCGGCATCATAGGAATAGGTTCAAGGGGCAAATTACTGGCAGAAATTTTAATGGACATTCCAGGGGTGCATATAGTAGCACTTGCTGATGACTATCTCCCACATCTGGAAGAAGGAAAGGCATTGATAGGTAAAGAAGTCAGAGG
>SLDF01000170.1 GCA_007125435.1 Saprospiraceae bacterium | reverse complement strand
AATAACTGTTCGTATTTCCAGTAATGCTATGTCGATTGCTTGGAGCTTGAGGCTTGAGACTTGAACCTTGAGGCTTTGTTAATGCCTATGCCCCTAAGCTTCTATGCTCCTGAGCTCCTATGCTCCTATGCTCCTTTAGACCTTCGACTTTCGGACTTTTGACTTTTCGACATTTGACTCTTTTTATCTCTTCTTTTGCCTTGGCTCTTTTAACTTGGCTCTTTTTCCTTTTTCCTTGGCTCTTTTAAAATGTTCCTTTTGTCTTTTATCTTATCTCATCTCATTCCCATGCCTGTTGATACTATCTCTCTCGCAAAAGCATTCATATAATATTCTACACATTTATCATGGTGCCAGTCTTTCAATGACCCATCCTATGCCTTTTACTTGTCTATATCTAAAGCGGTCATGCATCCTGTTTTCACGACCCTGCCAAAATTCAAATTCTGTCGGGTTTAATTCGAATCCGCCCCAGTGTTTGGGTCTCTTGATCTCATTTTCATCCTTATACTGACTTGATAGGGTGTTGAAGTTATCTTCAAGGATATCTCTGCTCTCTATAACCTGACTTTGTGGCGAGGACATTGCACCAAGTTGGCTTCCTACGGGGCGGCTTTTGAAGTAATCATCTGATTCCTGTGCAGATACTTTATCTACAATGCCCTTTATCCTGACTTGCCGCTCAATGGATTGCCACCAAAATAATAGAGAAGCATTTTTATTGTTCATGAGCTCAATACCTTTCTGGCTATTGTAGTTGGTGTAAAAGATAAACTTTTCACGCTCTATGCCTTTCAGTAAAACCATTCTGACAGATGGGCTCATATCCTTTCCGACGGTAGCCAATGCCATAGCATTGGGTTCCATTTCTTCAGCGCTTGATGCATCTTTAAACCATTTGTTAAATAATGATAATGGCTCTTTAGACAATTGCTTAAAGTCCAGCGCTGCCATTTTATACTCCTTTCTTAGTTTCTCTAATTCTTCAGAATTCATTTGCTCTATTTATGTAATTGATTCGTATTGACTTGGTAGGGTAATTCAACTATGATGTTTTACCTCAGCTTGATATCGAGTTCATCTATATCTTACAAAGTTATTCACTTGTTACTATTGGAAAAGCATTAATAAATAAATAAGTTTACACAATTATTCATTACACTAGAAAAAAATATAACTGATATGGATATAAACAGTCCAGAGGCATTCAATGCATACAGAGAGAAAATGAACGATAGGATCATTGCCGAGAAACACAAAGTTTTAAACAGGTTTTGGAGTCTTGATGGCGCTGCATATGAAGCCAATCATCTTGATGCTAAAACGAAAGAAATGCTTGGTTTGGTGGCGTCTTTAGTACTAAGGTGTGATGATTGTATCAAATACCATTTGGGTAAATGTGCTGAGCTAAATGTCACTACAAATGAACTGATGGATATCATGGCCATAGGTAATTTAGTCGGTGGATCTATCTGTATTCCACATACGCGCAGGGCCATTGAGTATTGGGATCAATTGCACAGCTAATATTTCGTTGGTACACTGCTTACCGTAAATGCTAACAGTTTTTCACGGCTAATCTTATTAAATTGATGTTTTCTCTATCGACTTGCATCAGCGCTGCGGAGTGGGTCATGAGCGTATGCGAATGAGTCCGAAGGACCGAGCGAATAGCGAGCCCCGAAGCATAGCGACCTTATCCCATACGCTCACCAATCCTTTGGTGAGCGTATGGGACAAGGTGATGCCCAAAATGACTTAAAAATATAACTCTAATATCATGAATGTGTACAAATTAGATCTAAAACAAATGACTAATATAATGACAGCAGGTGTGGGGCAAACAATAAATGCAAAAGATAATACCACATTAATGTAAATAAATCCTTAATTTTGTACTTCAAACTTGAAATCATTCTACTATTTATTGTGCACAGCTTTGAATAAGCAAAATTCAATACCCTTCAAAAATAAACAATAAACGTTATCTTAACATTTAATTATTGTTGTCTAAAAAATTATGGAGGTTGAATAAATACTTCTTTTCACACACACATTTTAAAATATTGACTTTGATGATGTTGACTTTTAACAAGGCCTTATTGAAAAACTTATTTTTACTTCTTGTTTTTATGTTGTCTCTAAATTTTGCTTTTGGTCAGTCTGATTGCGAGAATTTGGAAGATGTTGAGCCGACCGTATTTTGTGATCCTGAATCAACTGTTTGTGAATTAGCAGGGTTTTGTTCTACGATGCCTCCGCCTAGTCCTGGTGGTGCCCCTACTGTAAATATTTGCGGCCAAAATATAGCACTAGACAATCCACACTGGTTTGGCTTTGTAGCGACCAGTAATTGCGTAAGTATAACAATTACTCCGAGTAATTGTCAAGGCACACCTGGCGGTTTTTCTGGTTTGCAAGGTGCAATTGTCAGCGGATGTCCTACTGGGTCTATTTATCCTACTATAGGTAATTGTGTAGCTAATCCATGTACAACAAATCCCTTTACGCTATCTTCATGTAATTTTGTGATAGGACAGCAGTATTTTATTATGTTGGATGGTTGTGCCGGCGATATTTGTGACTACGAAATAACCGACGCAACGGGGTTGGAATTCCCAGAAATTACTCCTGACCAAGTACCGACATCGGCTTCCATATCTGGAATAACAACAGTTTGTCCTGGGCAAACAGCAGAGTATTTTATCGATAACCCTGTAAATGCCACTGTCTATTCATGGGAAATTAATGGTATTCCTTATGAGTCCGATGAACAAACTGTTGAAATTGATTTCACAGGTTTTTCTGAAGGCACATATGATCTATGCTTAGTCACTGCTGAGAACCCATGTGCATCCGTTTTAGACGCTGGTTATTCTCAAGGATCAGCTTGTATTACTATCACAGTTGAAAACCTACCTGATGACGATAGGGGACAAGTTATAATTTGTGAAGAGAATCTTCCATTTGTAACACCTGATGATATTCAATTGTCGACACCAGGTGAAAATACTTACACTATTTTATCTGCTGAAGGTTGCGATATTACTGTAATTTATGACTTAGAAATCATAAGTAACGACCCTGAGGATCAGCAGCAAATAGTTTGTCCCGGTGAATTTCCTATTGACTGGCCCGGCTTCGGACCAATCACCGATCCGGGCGAATACTTTGTTGAAATTCAAGATCAATTTGCCTGCGATAGTTCATATAGCGTTGATATTCAACAGATAGATGTAGTATTTGATGGTTTTTTGGATTCGTACATTTTGGATTGCCCTTCAAATTCCATTGAAATAAATGCACAAGGTGTTAATGTCATAACTCTCCCGAATGGAGAACCATTGGCTGGTGCTTTCTTAGACTATGAATGGTTTGATGATAATGGTCAGTCAGTTGGAAATGGACCTATATTATCGGTTATGACAGGCGGAGATTATTCTCTTAGAGTTACTGTCAATTATGAACTAAGCAGTTGTGTATTTGAGCATATTATATTTGTAGAAGAGCAATTTAGAGAAGAGGTGTTTGAACCTGAAATTTCTTTTCCTTTGCAGGGTTGTGAAGGTCAACAACTCCAAATTACAATAGAAGGGTGGGATGGTATCTCTGAGATAAATTGGCTACCAGGTTTTGGATTTGACTACATAGGACTGAATGAAGGACAAACGGTAAATATTTTATTAGGTGCACCTGTCTCGGGAGCAGAGTTATGCGTTGAATTTATACATCCAGACTGTCAAGCCTATGATGCATTTAATTGTTTTCCATTGGATATCGGATCCGAGCTTGAGCTACAAGTAACGGGTGATCGTGACTTCTGTGAAGGTGAGTCCACAACTCTAGAAGTACAAGGGAACTATAATCCGGGAGATGTACTATGGAGTACTGGTGATATGGGCTTGAGCATTACGGTTGAAGAAACAGGAACATATACTGTAACTGTAACAGATGACAGCGGATGCACGGGGGAGCTTGCTATTGATGCGACAGAACTGTCGAACCCTAATCCTACTATTTCAGGTTCCACTTCATTTTGTACGGACCTTAGTACTACCATTAGTGTATCCACTGAGTTTGAATCCTATGAATGGTCGACTGGAGAGACGACACAGTCTATAGTAGTCAATGAGACTGATACGTATTCGGTAACGGTTGTTGATGAGAATGGATGTGTCGGAGAGACTGAGATACTTGTAGAAGAACGAGAGGAGCTTACGCCTGTTATTGCAGGGCCGGACGCCTTTTGTGAAGGTGAGACCATCAACCTCGACGCCGGTAATTTTGAAGGTTACGAATGGTCAACTGGATCTGATGATCGTATCATCGAGGTCTCCGAACCTGGTGAGTATAGTGTAACGGTAACAGATAGTGGTTGTGAAGGTGAAACATCTATTATGATTACCGAAAATGCTAATCCATCGGCTGATATCACCGCTCTGAGAGAAGGTTTATGTCCTGATGAAGCGACTACCCTAGAAGGAGTTGAAGGAGACTTTACCTATTTATGGTCTACTGACGCTACAACTCAAAACATAGAAATTGACGAAAGTGGAGAATATTTCTTGACTATAACAGATGATAATGGATGTACTGATGTTGCATCTATTGAAATAGAGGCATTTGATCCACCTGACTTTACGATAGACGGTATTGATTTCTTCTGTCTTGGTAATTCAACTGAGCTCAATGTTGCAGATGACTTTGAGAGTTATCAATGGAGTTCAGGTCAGACAACCCAGTCTGTCACAATCAATGAGCCTGGGATCGTATCTGTTACTGTTACAGATGATAATAATTGTACAAATGAAGCCAGTATTGAAGTTGATGAGTTAGATCTTCCTAGTCCTGCCATAGTTGGTGAATTTGCATTTTGTGCAGGTTTAGATACTGATATCTCAGTCGAAGGAAATTTTGAATCAGTAGAATGGAATACCGGTGAAACTACTGAGACCATTACGGTTTCGACTCCGGGTGTTTTCGGTGTTGAGGTAGAGGATGAGTTTGGGTGTATCAACTCAACGGATGTGCAGATTATAGAAAATCCGCTGCCAAATCCTACGATTAGTGGAGCCACTACCTTTTGTATAGGTTTCAGTTCTACTTTAGATGCAGGTAACTATGAAAGTTATCTATGGAGTGATGGTTCAGAAGAGCAAACATTGCTAGTGGATACCGAAGGTGAATATTGCGTGACTGTAGTGGACGCCAATGGGTGTATAGGAGAAACCTGCGTCTTTGTAAATGAAGATGAGCAATTGAGCTTTACCATTACAGGTGATAGAGACTTCTGTGAGGATGAAAGTACAACGCTTGATGCCGGCAACTTTGCTAGCTTTGAATGGAGTACAGGGTCTTCAGATCGCACTATTACAGTAAACACCCCTGGTACGTACACAGTTACAGTCAGTGACAGTGATGGTTGCACTGGAGAGTCTGCCGTAGAAATTGAAGAAAATCCACTACCTGTAGTTGAAATTTCTGGTCCATCTACGTTCTGCACCGGTCAAAGTGCTACACTAAGTATAGATGGTGATTTTAATACTATAGTTTGGTCTAGCGGTGGCATTACCAACTCCATCAATGTCACAGAACCCGGTAATTATTCAGTAGAAGTGACTGACAACAATGGTTGTAGAAATAGCGATCAATTTTTCATAGAGCAATTAGATGAGTTGAGTCCAGGATTTTCAGGTGATGAAATCTTTTGTGAGGGCGAGTCTACTCAAATCATTATAGAAGAAGGTTTTGTGTCTTATGAATGGGTTGATGGTCCTGAGGGACGTATAAGAGAATTTACTGTTGGGGGGACATTTACGATCTTAGTGACAGATGATTCTGGTTGTACCGGTACTAGTGTTGTCACCATTATTGAATCACCTTTGCCAGTTGCCGATGCAGGTGAGGATCAGGTACTAACATGCAGGGATAATGAAGTTACAATAGGTAGTCAAAATACGACTACTGACAATACCACTATAGCATGGATCGAATTGGATAATAACCACCCGATCAGCGACCCATCTGCTGCCACAATTGTGACAGATAGACCGGGTACATACCAGATAACTGTTGTCTTTAATGATACGGGCTGCATGGCATCAGACCAGGTCATTGTTGATGTAGAAGATAATGCCATTAGAGATGCAACCATACTTTTTGAAGATCCTTCTTGTTTTGGCATTGTAGACGGGTCTCTGGAGATTGTTGATATTGATGGAGGTGTAGAGCCTTACACATATATACTTAATGGTGAAGCGTTTTCTGGTGGGCCATTAAACAACTTATCAGAGGGTGCATACAGCTTGCTCATAGAGGATGTTAATGGTTGTCGATTTAACTTTGATTTTGAACTAATCGAGCCTGAAGAGTTAACTGTAGATGCTGGAGAGGATTTATCAATAGAGGATGGAGAAAGCGTAACACTAGATCCTGAAATCAACGTTGCCGATGCCGATCTTGCTATCATTAACTGGACCGTAAATGGAGAACCTTTGTGCCCAAATTGTCCCAACTCTAGATTTCAATTTATACCTGAGATTCCAGGGTCGTATCAAATACAAATAATTGACCCTAGGGGATGTGAGGCTTCAGATAACCTTTTCATTAATATACGCATACCGAGGAATGTTTACATCCCATCTGGGTTTTCTCCTAACGGTGATAATATTAATGATGTTTTCAGAATCTATCCGGGAAGAAATGTCAGTCTTATCAAATCCTTCAAGGTATTTGACAGGTGGGGCAATAAGATGTACGAACTCAATGATGCACCACCTGACACAGAAGAAGGTTGGGATGGTAGCAGAAACGGTCAGGAGTTAGATCCTGCGGTATTTATTTATTCTGCGGAAGTTGAATTTAATGATGGAGAGGTTTTCAGATATCATGGTGAAGTAAACCTTGTTAGATAAGACACCTTACTATACATTTAATAAACTGATAAGATAATACAGGCAACCTTGATTTCAAATTGAGGTTGCTTTTTTTTTAATGGTTTATTTAATCCCTATTACATACAGGGGGAACATTCAATTCATTTTTTACTTCGGCGATCAAAATTGTTGTTTAAGCCGGAATATGCAATAGACTTTTGTTAAGAGGGTTTAAATGGCGATAAAATAAGTGATTTTACAAATGAGGTATAGTCCTCTCAATATGGTGTACAGAATACTGAGTAGAGGTAATGAGTAGATTAACGCATGAGGGATTTGAAGGAAGAGGAACCTTATTATTTCAAGGTATTTGGAAATCGATGAACATTGTGAAGAACCAATCTCTTTGCATTGATTGCGAAAATGAGGATAAGTGAAAAGCGCGTCCCTAAGTTTATCAACAAATTCTGATGTATTAATTTTGTGAAGGGAATCGTCAATTGTCAGTAATAGTATTGTTTGATTTAAGAACAATTATCATTAAAAAATAACATATAATTGGTATATTGCCCTAAAATCTAGATATGCCTTTTCAGCTTTTTAAAGTACTTTTTATTTTACAATTGGTATTGTTTTTTAGCATTAACGGGTATGCTCAATCAGATTGCGAAGGAGATGTCCCTCCAGGTCTTTGTTGTGATGGTTGTGATGAACCTGCCCCAATACTATGTGATGTAAATGATTTGGATGGTTATTGTGGGCGTACCGGACCTCAAAACGAAGCCCCAGAATATCATGGGTTTTGTGGACCCAATACCATTGCTGATAATCCTTCATGGTTTGGGTTTATCGCTGGAGGTAGTACGGTAACCATTCAAATGGAAGTTTCTAATTGTCTTGGCAATCGGGGTGTGCAGTTTGCCATTTATGAAAACTGTGCCGGGAATCCACCCTTAGTATGCGAAAGCAATTGTCAGGGGAATGGAGAGATAATTACATTATCCATACAAGAAGCTGTACTTGGCCAGACCTATTATGTCATGGTTGATGGTTGTAGCGGTTTTTTTGTTGATGGAGATCAATGTGATTATACCTTTACCATATTAGAAGGTGAGAATCCAAATATTGATGATGACTTGAGTGTGCCTACTGGAATTGATGTAGTTTGTCCCGGTCAGTCATTTACATATGATTTTGATGCCGTTGACAAGGCTATAATTTATGGTGTTACCCTTCCGGACGGGACATATGTAGAAACTTCAAACCAAAGTTTTGATTATGTTTTTCCAGAGGATTTAGCTCCGGGTATTTATCAGTTTTGTCTTGAATGGGCGGGAAATGACTGTGACACGGTTTTTGGCCCAAATTGCCTTGATATTGAAGTTATAGAGTTACCTGAATTGGAGTTTGGTCCATTCATCAGATGCGAAGGTGAGTTCCCATTTGTATTTAGAAACGAAGAGTATAATGCTTCCGGTGTTTATCAGTATAGAGAAACATGGGCTCCTGATTGTGATACAATTATCAATGTCATAATAGAAGAGATCATAAATGTTAAAGAGCCTCAGATTACCTATGTATGTCAGGAGGACTTCCCCATTGAGTCGCCTTTTAATGATGATATATATGAAGGCCCAGGCCCGTTTCCAGTGCCAACAGTAGATCAATTTGGTTGTGATTCTACTTTTATCTATGAGATACAAACCATAGAATTCACTTTTAATGTAAGTGCTGACCAAGATACTTTGAGATGTCCTGATCAAATTACCATTATAAATGCTTTAAATTCTTCAGCTAGTGTCTCAGATGGAACACCAGTTGATAATACAATAATTACGTGGAAACGAGATGGAACTGTATTGGTTGGTGAGACAGATGATATACTAGCAGTCGACCAACCCGGCACCTACACTTATATTCTTGAAGCATTTTATGAAAATATCAGTTGTGTAGACTCTTTTGAGGTTGGAATTGAACAAGCCCTACCCAACTTACCTGATCTGGATATTCTAGGTCCAGGCAGCGGATGTATTGGTGGAGTATATTCTTTTGAAACTGACATGAGTACTGGGTATATTTA
This sequence comes from Saprospiraceae bacterium, assembly GCA_007125435.1. Classification (GTDB taxonomy): domain Bacteria; phylum Bacteroidota; class Bacteroidia; order Chitinophagales; family Saprospiraceae; genus SLDF01. The sequence goes on along the minus strand of SLDF01000170.1, from coordinate 6,807 downwards.
TAGCTGGTTTATCGATCAAGGGGAAGGCGAGTTAATTGAACTATCATCAGACTCTATAGAATTCATTCCATCTTCACCCGGTATGAGTGAAATCTGTCTCACATTTACTAATATTAATTGTCCTACTATAGATTCTACAATTTGTCAAAGCATTGAGGTTGAAGATGTCTTCGATGTACCTGTTGATTTCAATTCAAGCTTTTGCGAGGGAGACTCTACTCTTATTTCACTTTCGATCGAGTATAATAGCATAATTTGGAGTAATGGACAGGATCAATCTTCTTTTTATGTAGTTGATGAAGGTCAGTATGCTGTTACAGTTATTGACGAATTTGGTTGTGCAGGCTTTGCAGAGATTGAGGTGATGTGGGATGAATTGCCAAGTCCAAATATAGAAGGGGAAACATCCTTCTGCTTCCAAGAAGATACTGAGTTGTCCCTTGATAACGATTTTGATGAAATTGAATGGAGTACTGGTGAAGATACAGCTGTAATTCTCATATCTGAAACCGGAACATTTAGTGTCACAGTTACTGATGAGAATGGATGCATTGGAAGCTCTTCGGTAACCGTTACTGAATTAAATGAGATTAATTTTGATATTTTGGGCGAATTAGAGTTCTGTGAACAGGCTTCTACTGAATTGTCAATTTCAGAGCTATTTGAATCATATAGTTGGTCGAATGATGAAACCACATCCTTCATCACCATCACAACACCCGGCTCATATCAAGTGACCGTTACTGATGTGAACAATTGTACAGCTGAGTCAACAGTGGAGGTCAGTCAAAACTTAAACCCTCAACCACAAATACTTACAGACAATACAACAATTTGCCCTAATACATCTGCGACATTATCACTTCAGGAAAGTTATGAAGAGATAGTTTGGTCAACAGGTGAGTTGGATATCACTGAAATAATTATTGATGAGATAGGTAATTATATAGTAAATGTCATTGATGAAAATGGATGTGAAGGCTCAGATAGCATTTCTATTGATCAGTTTAGTACCGAGACTCCTGAATTTGAGGGACCTGACTTTTTCTGTCAGGGAGAAAACCTTACGATATCATTAGCTAATGATTTCGCATCATACAATTGGTCAAATGGTATAAATCAAAGCAGTATCAACATAAATCAGCCCGGGGAGTATTCTGTAACAGTTACTGATGCCAATTCATGCACTACAGAAAATAGCATAACCATAGACCAACTTATGCTGCCGACGCCTACCATTACCAGTTCGGATAATGTATGTGTGGGAGAGACAGCTATACTAGAGGCAGAGGATGGTTTTGAAACTTATGAATGGTCCAATGGCGATACAGGACAAACTATAACCATAAGTAACAGTGCTACATATATTCTGGAAGTCACAGATGAATTCGGTTGTTCAGGCACTAATGAGATTACCATAGTATTTAACGAAAACCCCAATCCTGAGATAAGTGGTAGTCGATCATTTTGTACTGGAAGAACAACGACCATAAGTGCCGGCGACTATGTATCATACCTGTGGAATGATGGCAGTACCAATCAAACATTAATTGTTGATAGCGAAGGTACTTACAGTGTCACAGTAACTGATAGCAACGGCTGTACAGGTGAAGCTAATGTGGAAATATTTGAAGCAGATCGCTTGTTTCCTGAGTTATCGGGGTCAACATCATTTTGTGAAGGCGGTAGTACGGTTTTAGATGGTGGAACCAGTTTTAGTGAATACATATGGTCAACAGGTGAAACATCTAATGCCATAACAGTATCTAGTCCAGGAGAGTATAGCCTTACAGTTGTGGATGCCGATGGTTGTTCAGGTGATGCTACGGCCAATGTCGTTGAAAATAGCAATCCTGAACCTGATATTGCAGGTTCTGATGTCTTTTGCACTGGCAGGTTTACAGTATTATCAGTAAGTGGTTTTAATGCTTATGAATGGAGTACTGGAAGCATCAATGATAATGTTCAGGTCAATCAACCTGGCATTTATTCGGTTACTGTCATCGATGGGAATGGCTGTTCGGGATCGTCAAGTATAGAGGTAACTGAGTTATCTGAATTAGAACCTGAAATTGTCGGTACCTTGTTTTTCTGCGAAGGTAATTCTACAGAACTCATTGCAGAAGATGGTTTTGAATCTTACTTCTGGAATACGGGAGGCAATCAACAGAGTATTAGTGTTTCTAGCCCTGGTGTTTATGTACTTGAAGTTACAGATGCACTTGAATGCACGGGATCATCGCAGGTTACTGTAACAGAAGAGCCAAATCCTTTAGTGATAGCAGGAGACGATCAGGAAATCAACTGTAGTGACACCATTGTAACCATTGGTACTACGCTAGGAGATTCCGATGCGCCGTTTATTCATTATTGGACAAATATTTCTAATGATCAAAGGGATACTTTTTCAACGGTTTTGACGGTTAGTATTTCTGAAGAAGGCGTTTTCGAAATGACAACCATCAATACAACAACTGGTTGCAGTGCCAGAGATACTGTAATAGTGAACCTTAATGATGAAGTCATTAGAGATATAAGTCTTACTATCAATGATGCCGGTTGCTTTGGAGAGATCAATGGAATCATTGAGCTATTAGATATTGATGGAGGGACACCACCATTCACTATTTTTTATAATAATGCTGAAGTTGAGGGACCACCGTTCAGGAGGGATGACTTGCCACCGGGAGACTACTCTCTCAGAATAGTTGATAATGTGGGTTGTACGTGGTCGAGGTTAATCGAAATCGAAGGTGCTGACTCATTAGGAGTTTCATTGGGGGATAATTTATTGTTGGATCTGGGTGATACGGCCTTGCTTTCACCCTCTATATCTCTTCCCGATAGTTTGATTGATCGGATTATATGGTACGTTGATGGACAAGTCATTTGTGAGCCATGCGAAGAGTCGCAATTACTCATCAGTCCAAATGATGAATCCCTATTTACCATTAGGGTCGTCGATCAATTTGGTTGTTTGGATGAAGCTAGTGTTAATGTTTTAGTTAGGGTTCCTCGTAGAGTTTTTATTCCTAATGCCTTTACACCTGATGATGACGGTGTGAACGATCGATGGATTATTTTTGGAGATGATAATCTGGAGCTGATTCAATCTATCCAAGTATTCGATAGGTGGGGAAATATGGTATATGAAGCAGAAGACTTAGTGCCAGGTTCGCAAAACGGAGCATGGGACGGTACTTATCGAGGTCAGGAGCTCAGACCCGGAAGTTATGTCTACAAAGTTAATGTGCTTTTTGACGATGGAGAAACATTCGTTGAGTATGGTGAAGTGACCATAATCAAATGATCAAGTAGGTATGATTCAAACCCTCACTATAATAACTAAATTGAACATCACTATCAAAATATGTAAAGAGTCAAAAAAGAAACCATCATAGTCAACTATGATGGTTTTTAGTATTTGTTTAGGCTTGCTTTCTTCTTATGTGAGACAGAATTAGATCTTTAATCTCAAACCAATATTTCCAAAGAAAACATTTGTTCTGGCGTCATTGCCGACACTGGCTCTAAAGTACTCCGATAGTCCAACTTTATAACCTACATCAAGAAATAAGAATAGAAAATTGACCCCAACGCCACCATTCCAACTCCAATGTAACCTTCGATATTGATTACTTGATAGGTCAATCCCCAGGAAGCTGTGCTCTGAATTACTAACAGAGAAAGCTATATCAGGTCCGGTGAAAACCCTGAAGTTTAAAAGGCTTGCATTTTCATCAGAAAAAAGTCTAAAACCAAGGAGCAATGGTATCCTTATGTGTGTAGCTTGAAATTCAGTATTGAAATCTCCAATAACATTTTCCGGAACTAAATCTTTGTTTATGAGTTCCCAATGAATACCTGGCTGAAAGTAGACTCTATTACCAAACTGAACATCGAGGCCTGCTTGATATCCAGCCGCCCTTTGCCAATCTGCATCCGAAAAGTCTGAAGTTAATGTTGATGCATTTAATCCCACAAATGGCCTAAATGCAACTTGTGCTGAGATAGAAGTGTAAAACATTGTAAATGCAAAGAAAAGTATAACTGGTTTTAATCTCATATGAAATTTTTAAGTGGTGTAATTTATAACATCTTGTGATGTTGTTTCTTATACTGTAACTTTATTTTTACGTAAATGGTTTGAATGAACTCTTGAATAATATTTTTTGTCCTTATCTCTAGATGCTTTTATTTTTGATTGATGTATCAAGTTAATCAGTTTTTGCTTTGATCTTGCAAAATTATCATAAGATTATAATTGATACAATAGTAGCTTGCGTGATCACATTCAATAATTGTCATGAAGTACATCGCCTTCACAGGACCTGAGTCTACAGGAAAAACCACCTTAGCTGCACAGCTTGCTGAAGAGTTTTGTTCTATATGGGTGCCTGAGTATGCAAGAGGTTATTTAGAGGATCTCGGGAATAAAAATTACAGCGAAGAAGATTTACTTAATATCCTCGAAGGGCAATTGTCATCGATGGAGATCGCTCGCACGGCAGACACCCCCTTTGTTTTTTTTGACACCGAATGTCTGGTATTGAAAATATGGTTTGAAGATAAATTTGGGTATTCAAATCAGGCGATAGAAAAAGCCTGGAAAGAGCAAGATATGGATTTATATGTCTTATGTGATACTGATGTAAGCTGGACATATGACCCATTAAGAGAAAACCCTGATGATAGGGATAGGCTCTTAGAGCTCTACAAAAAAGAACTTGATGCTGCTGATAAAAAGTATCTACTGTTATCAGGTAGTGAAGACGAGCGGCTTGATGCTATGACTGCTCTTTTAATGAAGTTTACTTGAGCTTTCCTTTTATAATCGGGTCGTTTTGACTTTGACCTTAAAGCCAGTCTTTTAGACAACTATTGTCGTCTTAGTGATTTCAGAAAATATCAAAGGTGTATTGTTTTTTACTTGAGTTCCGCAGAACAAACGTGCATTGCGTCAGCGCTGCGAAACCATGCCGAAGTTATGAGGCAGTCGCTCCTCAATCCCTTGAGGTGGGACCGAGCGAACAGCGAGTGGTGTAGCATAGCGACCCGGAGTGAATAACGGAGGGTGACGCCCAAAAAAACATCATAAATAAAAATCTGAATCCACTTCAGCGTTAGACGATACAAATAATCTGATCAGTTTTTGTTCTTCAGTCTACGGATGCCATCCTGTGCTTTGGTAAATGTGGGCTCCAGATTGTTACACTGTTCATAATCTTGAATGGCTGATTCTGTATTGCCTAAATACTCCGATGCCAGACCTCTGTAGTAGTAAGCTTTGTGGTACAATGGGTTCATGTTAATGGTAAGGTCAAAATGTTTATGGGCCATTTCTATAGAATCCATCTCGAGGTAAACCAATCCAATGTTATAGTAGGCATCTTCATAACTTTGATCCAGTTTTATGACTTCCTTAAATGTTTCTATTGCTTGATCGTACTGCTCTTCTTCCCATAAAAAATCAGCTTTTGCCATGTATGGGATCACATTGCCGGGTGAAGATTTGATGGCATTGTCAAAGAATTGTATTGCATTAGGTTCGTTTCGCGAAGCTCTTAGCCTGGCCAACTTGATCCATGCATCTGTATATTCAGGGTCTATCTGGACTGACCTTTGGAATGAACCGATAGCTCTAGCAGTGTCTTGCAGATAAGCAAAATTGATACCCATCAGGAGGAATGCTTTGGCGTTTTGAGGATCGACGTTAAGGGCCTTATCCAATGTACGCATTGACTCGTCGTAGAAAGTCAATACCGTCTGCAACTCAGCTAACTTCAATAGGGTAGGGATACGCTCAGGATGCAATACCACTGCCCGCTGCATCGTGCTAAGCGCCAACCTGCTCTTATAATAATCTATGTAGATGTCCGCCAGTAAGTGATGGTAATCAGCATTGATAGAGTCAATCATCATGGCTCTCGACATGTCATAGATGGCCTCGTCATAGCCCTCTCTCTCATAAAATGCCCGCGCTCTGCTGACAAATAGTTCTGCATCATCAGGATTCTCCTTGATGAGTATGGTCAGTTCATTGATGATGGGGTCGGGGTGGTATTGACCTGTTACCTCTTTGTCTTTATTGGCTTGATCTTTACATGAAAAAAGGAGAAGAGAAGCTATGATTAAAAATAAAAAGTGCTTAATTGAGAGCATATGACATGTTTTGTGCATAATGAACGTTATGTTGATTAACTAAGTTAAGTATTTATTGAATGGCTTCGGTAACTTTAATAAGCAACTGACTTACCATTCTTTGATTTGTTGAAAAAAGTAGACCATATCACAGACAAAAGTAATAATAATTTGATCATCATTATATAAACGCATGAATAGCAAATATGCATGGTTTTATCGCTGCTTTTTTATTGCTGTAGTTTGCTTAGCTACCATTGGGACAGCTTTAAAGGCTCAGCAATTGGTTGATTCTATACTATTCGAGTCCGATATTTCTTGCGGCATTGATTATATGAAAAATTATGAGTCATTTAAAATTGTAGCTATTTCGTATTCAGGTTTACTAAATTTAGGGCAAGAAGTAGTCGGGCCTTCTTCAGGTATAGATTGTATGCTGATCTGCTATGACGAAGATAATCAAATGCTTTGGAATGTTATTGCATCTAGTGGCAGCAATGATCAAACCACAGATGTGCTTATCGATACATTATATGACCGCGTGTTTTGGAGTTTTTTGTTTTGGGACGCTGTCACGATTGGGGATTCTACAGTTACGGTAGAAAATGGGTCTAGGGCGTCTCTTACAGTTGGCATAGATATCGCTACGGGGCTAATAGACTTCTT
>SLDF01000119.1 GCA_007125435.1 Saprospiraceae bacterium | reverse complement strand
GCTCGCGTATATAGCAGAGCTTCTATTGGAGCGTTTTCGGCATCTTTTTAATAAGGAGCTTTAAATCAAATAGAACTTGAAAGCTTATGACCTACTTCAAGCCTAAACAGCGGAGAGCACGAAGTGCTTATAGCGTAAACAGCAAACGGAGGCGATAGCCGACCGTTTGCCTAAACAGCGAAGCGTAAACAACCCGTAACCCGCAACTGACAACCGACAACTGACAACCGACAACCGACAACTGACAACTGACAACCGACAACCGACCTGTGAATACAAGCGAATAGCCCGACCCGTTAGGACACGCCAAAATAAAAGAGAAAAGTACCCGTCACTTCTTTATTCAAAAGATCCTGAACCAAGGAAGTTAAACCCGAATTATGCATTAGAAATTCGTAATGAGGGTTAAATATTTAAAGTATGACTGCGTTTTTATTCTTATTTTTACCCAACAGAATGGCGTAAATCAAAGTAATATCATCTGATAGTGCTGAAGGAATAAAAAGTCAAAGATGCTGCATAATATTGAGGTCAATGGGGAAAACTATACGTGGGATGATGACCTGCCCTTAGATATATCGATACCATTAAAGTTTAATGAGCAGGGGCCAAATTGTTTTTATGCGCCATGGGCAGAAGCCGCGCCAGTAATAGCCGGTGACTTCGTAGGTGATACGACTAAAGGGGGAGCTGTAAATTTTAAGAACGTCAAGCTCAATCCCCACGGCAATGGCACCCACACGGAATGCGTAGGCCACATCTCTAAAGCATCTTACTATGTGAACGAATGCTTGAAAAAGTACGTATTCCTTGCAAGGGTCATAAGCGTATGGCCTGAAAAACAAGATAATGGTGACAGGGTCATCACAATGCAGAGCCTGGAAGGAGCAATGGCTGTCGATGAGGCAAATCAAGCTGAAGCGCTGATAGTGAGGACACTGCCTAATAAGGAAGATAAATGTTGGAGAAACTATTCGGGAACTAATCCCGTTTACTTCTCAGAAGAATCAATAAGATATATTGTTGACAAAGGATTTAATCATTTACTGGTAGACTTGCCGAGCGTTGACAGGGAAGAAGATGGGGGAGCATTAAAAGCCCATAAAGCCTTCTGGCAGTATCCGGAAAATGTAAGAAAAGATTGTACAATCACAGAGTTGATTTTTGTTAATGAGCAAATTCAGGACGGTTTATTTTTGCTACATTTGCAGATCGCGCCTTTTCAATTAGACGCTAGTCCTTCTAAGCCAACAGTGTACCAACTAGATAGACAAGTGAAATGAGTGAACAACAGGACATATTCAAACCCGATATTTATTTAGAGTTTAAGGAGCTGGATAAATCCTCCCTGAGGAGTGTCGTACACTACTTTGAGAAGAATAAACAATATCTCGATCAACTGGAAGACCATGAGTATTTCGAAGTACTGGTTACTTACGGAAATGCCATATTTGATCTGGGTCAATACTACAAATTCATAAGGGTATCCGATGAAATTCTCTATCTATCCATAGATCAGAATATCTATGAATTCGAAGGTGAGGATATATACTGCAGCATACTTTTCAAAAAGGCGGCCTGCCACTTCAACCTCGACCAAAAGAAAAAAGCTGAGGACATACTCAGAGAAATGATAAGAATATACCCCAATAATCAGTATGTGCGATCATTCTACAAAAAGGTATTGAAAAACGAGAAAAGTCTGGCAAGACACACCAGGGCAATTGCCATAGCACTCATCTTAGCATCTGCATTCATTATTGCTGTCGAGCTATTGGTCATTCGGCCATTCTACAGCGTGTGGACGGAGCATATCGAAATGTCCAGAATTTTATTTTTCTCACTGGGCTTTGGCGTCTACATACTAGGCGAGCTCATCAGCCACATTAGAGTCGAATGGAAGGTGTACAATGAAATCCAGGCCATAAAAAAGGCTAAGAAATAATACCAGGTCAAGTCATTCACTTATTAGTGACCAATCTCGGCACATCAAGATTAGCCAAACGCTTCGATTAAGTGCTCTATCAAGTCTATAGCCTTAGGTATATTTTGGTTGACAACGCGAATGACATCTTCCACGCTTGTTTCCTGTATATACTCCAAAGGGAAGCACTTATTGCTGATGATGGAGATGACGGCAATTTTCATCTGAGCATGCTTAGCCGTCAACACCTCCGGTACAGTTGACATACCGACCATATCGCCTCCGATCATATTCAAAAACTTGTACTCTGCCGGTGTTTCAAGATTGGGCCCGGCAAAGCCGACATAAACGCCTTCGTGAATGCCATACCCTTTCTCTTCACAGAAGCTTTTGGCAAATGTGCGAAAGGGCAAATGGTACGTATCCATCATATCGGGAAATCGGTCGCCTAGTCGATCGTCATTCCAGCCTCTGAGTGGATTGTCAGGCATGAGGTTTATGTGATCTTTCAATATGACCAGATCTCCTGCCTGGTAGTCAGCATTAATGCCGCCAGAAGCATTGGTTATGAATATTTGATCAGCACCCAGACTATGCATGACCCTTACCGGAAAAGTAACCTCCTGCATAGAATACCCCTCGTAGTAATGCATACGACCCGACATGAGCACGACCGGCTTATTTCTAATATGGCCAAGTATCAACTGCCCACTGTGGCTCTTCACCGTGGAGGTTTTGAAATGAGGGATATCGCTGTAGGGAATTTTCACAGCGTTTTCAATATGATTTTGGAGATTTGTCAATCCTGTTCCTGCTATAATAGCCGTTTTTGGAGCAATACTGCACACTGATTGGATGTATGATGTTGCTTCCTGTATTTTTTCAAAGAGTCCTCTCATATTTCTGTTTAGTTGTTGGATTAAGTCCCCAAAATAATGCTTTCCGTTGAGGCTCTTGTTATATGAATGGAAATATCATATTACCGGAAGGTTTTTTAGGGTAAAATCAGACCAGTTACGGTACTGCATCATCAGCTTTTCAAGAATGAACAGCATATCTTGCATGTAAAAGTTTGGGCGACCGTTGTGTTTCATCTTTTCGCTTTGGGCATCACCCTCCACTACGTTGCGGGTCGCTACGCTTCGGGGCTCGCTGTTCGCTCGGTCCTTGCGGACTCACTCCCTTTCGGTCGTGACCCACTACGCATCGCTGATGCAAGATTAGAGATAGACAACGTTTTTGAGATTAACCCTTAACCCCGAATTGTGCATTGGAAATTCATCAGGAGGGGTCAATCAACAATCATAGTCGTCTTGTCCAGGGTTTGTTGTACGATATTTGTGGGGAGCTCTCTGTGCTCGTACTCTTGATTGCGCAGTTGTGGAACAAAGCCGGCATCTTCTATGGCTTTCTGGATACCATCCGCTGTAAACCTAAAGGCGGCACCGGCGGCACTGACTACATTTTCTTCGATCATGATACTGCCAAAGTCATTGGCGCCTGCATGCAGACACGCCTGAGCAATGCTTTTACCCACCGTCAACCATGATGCCTGGATATTGACAACATTGGGTAGCATGATACGGCTCATAGCGATCATCCGTATATATTCATCACCTGTACAAGTATTACGAGCCCGCTTTATCCTTTTCAGCAAGGTACCTTCATCCATAAATGGCCATGGAATAAAGGCCAGAAACCCTTTGGCGTCCTTTGGCTTTTCCGACTGCACTTGCCTGATGGCAGCAAAATGTTGCATTCTCTGCAGATTGGTCTCGATATGGCCAAACATCATGGTGGCCGATGTGGTCAGATGCAGTTTATGGGCAGCCCGCATAATGTCCAGCCATTCCTGACTGCCACACTTTCCCTTAGAGATAAGCCTTCTCACCTTGTCATCTAATATTTCGGCACCGGCGCCTGGCAGAGAGTCCAGCCCTGCTTCTTTCAATGCTTTAAGGACTTCGTAGTGCCCAGCTTTTTCCAGGTCGGCTATATGGGCAATTTCTGGCGGACCAAGAGCGTGGAGCTTGAGATTGGGATAAAGCGACTTTAATTCACTGAACAAGTTGCAATAAAAATCAAGTCCAAGATCAGGATGATGCCCGCCTTGCAGCAGCAGTTGTTCGCCACCCAAAGCAAAAGTCTCCTCGATTTTTTGCTTGTATTCTTCAATTGTAGTGATGTAAGCTTCCTCATGACCCGGCCGTCTGTAAAAGTTACAAAACTTACAATTGGCCACACAAACATTGGTCGTATTGCTATTTCTATCAATAATCCAGGTAACGATATTGCCCGGTACATGCTTTTGTCTCAGTGTGTTTCCCACCTCCATCAAAGCTGCAGTAGGAGCCTCTTCAAATAAAAACACACCTTCCTCAGGTGTCAACCATTCTTGTCTTAAAGCTTTATGCAGAAGATCATAGATATTCATCATACTTGTTTTTTTAGCGCTCGTCATCTGAGTCCATGCCAAACATGGTCGAGTCCACTTGTAATGAACAACACAAAATCAAAGATAAGGCTTATTCTACAATGTTTTTAAACCCGCTTTATGCATTAGAGTTTCGTAGTGAGGGTTTAAATGGCGAAAAAATAAGTGATTTCGCGATTGAATCATAGTCAACCCTATGGTGAATGAGCGAAATCAAGCAAAGCGCCTTATTTTGAAGCCATTTAAATCCG
>SLDF01000061.1 GCA_007125435.1 Saprospiraceae bacterium | reverse complement strand
CTAAACAGCGGAGAGCACGGAGTGCTCGTAGCGTAAACAGCAAACGGAGGCGATAGCCGACCGTTTGCCTAAACAGCCGGAGTGAGGCGAATGCTGAACTCAGGCGTAAACAAAATACATCTAACTAGCAGCTTGAAGCTTGAAACTTGAAGCTCTCTCCTGCGTGAGGGATAGAAGTGATATGAGCAGGTATGGCATAGGTAGTGGAGCGCTGGAGGGAGGGGCGACCGAACGGAAGCCACTCAAAACAGCAGCGACACTCTATGGTAGACCTGTGAATACAAGCGGATAGCCCGACCTCGAGCGATAGGGAGAGGGCACGCCCAAAAAATCAAAATCTTTGAAGATCGATCTATGTCATACTTTTCTATCGGAGTAATACCAGTGTATCAACTTCATATTCATATGTTTTCTCGTCTTGTCGATGCGCAATAGGATGAGATGTACGTCATCCAGGTCGAAATAATAAATCTATTGTTTGACATCATGGTATATATTATCTATTTTTACAATATAATTCACGGAGATTGATAAGGAAAGGATTCATACTAGGGATTTTAGCGGTGATTTTTATCAGTGTAGGAGCAATCGTAAATCGCATTGACCCGGGTGAGAGTCGTATGCAATCGCAGAAAAATAAGCTAGAGGCATACATAAAGAAAAATCAAAAGGAAATATCAAATATCGTCTCAGGTGAGCAAGAGGTGATAGAGAGCATCCATCTGCACATGACCGGTAATAGACTGGAGTCCATCAAGGATCTTAATCAACGAAGTTTTACCCTTTTTCTGTATCAAGGGGATTCATTGCTGGGGTGGACAAATACCACCTCACCACTAATCGATAGCCTGCCTGAATATGACGGCGCAGGCATTGTCGACCGCGTCATCTATGATAAGGATAATGCATCTCTGGTGACGGTATACCCTCTAAAAGCCCAAGGAGGCGAATGGAAGGTCATATCTATACTGCCATTGACAGCACACGGTTTTTTTGTCAGAGACGAGGGAGAGACTACGATCAAGTCTAAAGACGGTGTGCAGATCAGCCAGTTTAGGTCGGCTTATCCTGTGACAAGTCTTTACGCACAGCAACCTGTTGCCTATCTTCATCCTGCGGGTGGTGGTGGTTCACAGAAACCTAAGCTATTTGTGCTTGCTCTTTATATAGCCGGTTTGTTTTGCCTGCTGCTGTTTTTGTACGGGTTGTCCAATATAATCTCTAGGCATAAGCATGTGCTGTGGGGCGTGGCATTTATGTTTGCAAGTACAATATTAGTATGGGGTATTTATCACGGCTTAGGTACCGGAGAAATGATCCAGTGGCTATTGACAGGGAAAGCGCCTGTGGAGAAGAGTGGGCTGCCTGACTTATTGATCAATGTGACTTTGTTTTTTTGGTTGCTGGCCTTTACCTACAAGACTTTTAGGCAGTTTTCATTCAGTCATTTGTCTGTGGTGACCAGAATAATGCTGGGTGCTATGAATCATTTTGGCATTTTACTGGGTATGGTAATGCTCGGCGGCATTAGTAAAAGCCTGGTTGTAGATAGTGCGATTTCTTTTAATTTTGACAATGTTCTCAATATTGACACTGTCGGCATTGTAGCGCTTTTCAGCATAACATCCTTTTTGTTGGCTTTTTTCATTGTCTCTCATCGTATGACCCTGATCGTACAAAAGCTAAAATTGACCATCTATCAGCGTCTATTTTCTATATCGCTGGCGTTTTTATTGATCACGCCTTTGTTTTTGAGTGCCCAGCTTGACTTTTCTATAGCCATCTTTTTTTTAGTCGCCATCATATATTTGTTGTTATTTGACATTTTTGTCGAAGAAGCTCAGCCCTCTTTGCGATGGGTATTGGTCTGGTTGATTTTATTTTCGGGTTTTTCTTCTATTATCCTGTTTAAATACAGTAAAGATGCTGAGCTCATCACACGCCATAATGTTGCACAAGCCATACTACAGCCGGTAGATAGTGCTTTGATTGACAATATATCAGCAGAGACCCTAGCCTTGCAGTCGGATGATGAGATGCAAATTAATCTTAGGTATTGTCTGGATTTGGATTCAAATTGTGCATTGGTCAAGACACAGATCATCAATAAACTGCATCAAAATAACTACATCTCACACTATTATGACCTCAGTACAAATGAAGTAAACCATACAGCAGAGTTAATAAATGAGGCAGAAAAGTCCGTGTGGAAGCTCAGCGAAAGCTTGACCATAGACTATTATATCTTCCCCGAAGATCGCGGTTTCTTTCAGGTACAATGGATGTTCAAAGATGCTGACACTGAGAATGCCCACAGTATATCAATTGCATTTAGAGAAAAGAAGCTCAATCATCAACCTCATAGCAGAAGAAGTCAGGGTCATCTTCATTTCAAAAACCTTGAAGATCTGAGCCATTATGACTTTGCATTATACCGTAATACGACGCTCATCATGAATGCCGGATATATATATGAAAGGATTCTGCCTTCAAGTTTTCAACTTCAAGGTGAGGGCTCCAAAGAGTTGGTCATAGACGATCGCAGTGAATTAATAGTGAGGTCTAATGGCGATACTGTAGTGATAGGTCAAGCCCTGACAGGTATCCTAAAACCCATCTCTCTATTCTCATATATATTTGCTTTGCTCGTCTGTGCCCTATTATTATTGGGCCTCATCAATGTGTATTATCCCTTACTGCCCGAGAGCCTTAAGTATTCCATCTCTAAAAAGCCGACGCTCAGAAATAAGATTCAGCTCTCTGTTCTTACACTGATTATATTTTCGTTTTTTGTAGTTGGATTGGCGACTGTTTATTATTTCTCAAACTCAACTGCGGCATATAACCTGGAGCGATTAAACAATAAGGCCATTTCGATTCAGTATGATGCAGAGCTTAAGTTAAAAGATTTTGATCTGAACCAATATGATGATAAACTGCAGCGCGAGATGGTATCTCTATCCAATATTCATCAGACCGACATACACATGTATGGGAGAGATGGCCGTCTTGTCCATTCTTCCAACCCTGAGTTTTTTAGCACTAAACGCATGTCAACATTGATAAATCCCATTGCGTATAAGCAGCTCTTTCACAAAGGTAATTTCATATTCATTAATGAAGAAGAAAGGCAAGGGGACGCCCTCTATCAGGCGGCATTTGTGCCCATTTATCAAGACTATGATAAGCCTCAGGCCATTATAAGCTTGTCCTACACAAGCCCTACTGACAAGGACGAAAGTATAATCGGGAGTTTCATGAGTACCTTGCTCAATGTCTATGTACTTTTGTTGATGATCGCAGGCTTGATCGCCGTGTTTGTCTCCAACTCTATCACACAACCCCTCACTACACTGAGCGAAAAAATCAAGTCATTCAAGCTAGGAAAAAACAACGAGCCTATCCAATGGGACAACAATGATGAATTAGGCGCGCTGATAAGTGAATACAACGCCATGATCGAGAAGCTGGAGCGATCAGCTGAAATACTAGCCCAAAACGAACGAGAAGTAGCCTGGAGAGAAATGGCCAAGCAGGTAGCTCACGAGATCAAGAATCCACTTACACCGATGAAGCTGAGTATTCAGCATTTGATGTATAAGATTCCCAATCTGCCCAAGGACGAGGCCATAGTACTGATCGATAGAGTCTCGGAGACACTCATAGAGCAGATTGATAACCTTACTAAGATAGCCACAGAGTTTTCGAATTTCTCCAAGCTCCCCAGACCCAACAATGAACCCATAATCCTCAATGACCTTGTAGCATCTGTACATGACCTCTTTAGAAAAAGAGAAGACATCAGCTTTAATCTCTATGTGCCTATCGATGAAATTTATGTCATGGCGGACAGGAGCCATATATTGCGCATCCTCAATAACTTGATCAAAAATGCTGTACAAGCTATACCGGCAATAAAGAAGGGTAAAATTGATATCAAGCTCTACACGTTGAGTGGTATGGCCATCATTCAGGTCAAAGACAATGGAGAAGGCATACCTGAGGATATGCAGGACAAAGTATTTTACCCCAACTTCACCACCAAAAGCTCTGGCACAGGACTCGGTCTGGCGATATGCAAAGATATGGCAGAGGCATATGGCGGTAAGATCTATTTTGAAACAGAAGAAGGCGAGGGCACTAGCTTCTACTTAGAACTGCCGCTCATGAAAGAAGATAAAATATAATGACAGCTATTTAGGAACAGTAGGCTTTTCTGGATTATGATATGATGTGGAAGGACTACATTCATTTCTTTGCTTTGGGCATCACCCTCCTCCTGTCGTCGTCAGGTCGCTACGTTTCAGGGCTCCCTAAACGGTCGGCCTCTGCTCCGCTATAGCTACACAGAGTCTGGCTCCTGGCGTCGCCACCCTTCCACATCGCTGATGCAATATCGGGAAAAACAATATTTAGAACTACATCCCTAGAGTGATTGAATTATCACAACCAAAATATCGTTATGTCTTAATAATAAGTTAACTTTGAACCCGGATTATGCATTGGAAACTCGTAATGAGGGTTAAAATCGACGAAGGAGATTCACGAATGCCATTAAAAATATAAAAGCAATATGAGTAAATGGCGAAAAAATAAGCGATTTTGTGAAT
>SLDF01000263.1 GCA_007125435.1 Saprospiraceae bacterium | reverse complement strand
GAGCACAGGAGCTGAGGAATAGCCATTAGTTTTTTGATATATTTTTTGTTAAGAAGAAGATAGTCTAAGGTGTTTTTTCTGGTCTGAAAGTCCCAAAGTCGAAGGTCGAAGGTCTAAAGGTCGGAAGGTCAAAAGTCAATTGGTGATATAACGGTGCGAGGTGCTTTGGTTGTCCTGATTCGAAGTCAAAGCTGGATCCAAGCCTCAGCGAGATGACATCATAATAGCGCAGGGCGTCAGCCCTGGGAATAGTTCGCTACGCTCATGTTTAGCTCACTACCGTTCGCGTTTAGTTCGCTTTGCTCACGTTTAACTCGCTACGCTCGCGTTTATAGCAGAGCTATTATTGGAGTTTTTTCGGCAATTTGTTAGTCAGGAGGTTTCATGATAATTGAACTTGAAAGCCATTAGTCTACTTCAAGTTTAAACAGCGGAGATAGCAGCGCTATCGCAGCGTAAACGTTTGAGAAAGCGAAGCGAATCTCAAACATTAAACAGCGAAGCGTAAACAACCCGTAACCCGCAACTCGCAACAAGAAAAGAGTCAACAGAATCTATCAATTTATACATGAACCACCTTGGTATATCAGTAACGTTAAGCCTACTGAACCCGTAACCCGTAACCCGTAACCCGCAACCCGTAACTGCGTGAGGGATAGCAGCGATATGAGTGGCTGACGAATGGCTAGAAGGAACAGCTGGGCTGGGGCGACCAGCGGAAGCCACAGAGCAGCTAGAGACTGCCCATGAGACAGCCAGGAATACAAGCGAATAGCCCGACCTCGACCAGCAGGGAGAGGGCACGCCATCATAACTAATAAACATCCTACATCCTCAAAAGAAACTTTAACTAATACAGTGTCATGGTAGATTCAAAAATGATAATGCGGGAAGGTATGGAAAACTCTATTTAAATGTTCATGTTCTTTACATTGTGTGTCCTCGTGAGCTAAATGGAAACGGACTGGGCTGGGGGTGCAAAAACGAATAGGTGCTGGTACGGAGATTTGAAAAAAAATCCACTCGTAGACCTTCATACTTTTATTAACTTTGCGAAAAACAGAATATACATGATAAGTAGAGCAGAATCTGCTAAGCTTTATGACGAAGCTAAGCATTATTTTCCGGGAGGCGTCAACTCTCCGGTTCGTGCATTTCGATCTGTGGAAGGCACACCATTATTCATAAAGAAAGGAAAGGGAGCGAGAATTTGGGATGCTGACGGCAATGAATTCATAGACTTTTGTTGTTCGTGGGGGCCGCTCATACTTGGTCATGCTCATGAAGGAATCTTAGAAGCCATACGCTCGACCATAGATAATGGTACTTCATTTGGCGCCCCTAGTTTGCAGGAGAATGAACTGGCAAAGCTGATCATCAATAACCATAGACACATACAGAAAATAAGATTTGTAAGCAGTGGCACGGAGGCTGTGATGTCTGCTATACGACTGGCGAGAGGTGCAACAGGTAAAAATAAGATTATAAAATTTGAAGGCTGCTATCACGGGCATGTGGATGCATTGCTTGTGAAGGCTGGGTCAGGTCTGGCGACATTTGGGGTATCCACTTCAGCGGGCATACCGGAGTCATTTGCTGCAGAAACAATAGTGGTGCCGCTGAATGAGCCATTCGCTCTAGAGCAAGTGCTCGAAGAACACCACAATGATATAGCCGCCATCATCATAGAGCCTATACCGGCCAATAATGGTCTTTTGCTGCAAAACAAATCCTTCTTGCAATATCTGCGTACCAAGTGTGACGAATTTGATTGTCTATTGATATTTGATGAAGTCATCTCGGGATTTAGAGCTGGATTTGAAGGTGCAGCTGGCAAGTATGATGTCAGACCGGATATCATTACCTTTGGTAAGATCATAGGCGGTGGTATGCCAGTAGGTGCATTCGGTGGCAGTCATGAAATCATGTCCAATATCTCTCCGGATGGACAAGTCTATCAGGCAGGTACATTGTCCGGTAATCCTGTGGCAATGGCTGCTGGAAGAGCGACATTAGAAGCATGTTTAACTCCAGGGTTTTATGATCGACTTGCTCAAAAAACAGATCGTCTCATCAAGCCTATACAGGATTTTGTAAAAGCGAATGAACTGCCCATGCGTATCCAGTCTATAGACTCTATATTCTGGTTGGCATTTAGCCATAAGAGGGTCATGACAGCAGATCATATTGATGCAGATAAGATGGTCAATTTCAAAAAACTGCATGCTGAACTATTGAACCGAGGCGTATACGTCGGTCCATCCGGCTATGAGGTGGGATTTGTATCAGAGGCACATACAGAAGAGGATATAGACATGGCCTCCTCTGCTATGGTAGAAGCATTGAAAGTCGTCTTCAATAAATAGTCTGACATGATCGCTAGAAAGAAAGTCAGTGCTGTATCGGCACCAAACGATGCCGGAAGAAAAATCAAATTGCTGACTTATGTGATTATAGCATATCTCGTGCTTGGATTGGTATGGTGGTCATATCTATTGTACACAAAGAACCAGGATGCTTTTCTCGCTAAAGCTGAACTACTTAGAGTAGGTATGGTAGCCGAAGGTATCTATGACAGTGAAGAGAGCTTTCAAGCGCACCCAAGATATCTCGAGTTAAAGCAGAAGTACAAAAGGCAGGAGATGATGATCCTGGGTGAGGCAGGTCTATTGGTGCTGACCATGTCTATAGGTATATGGTTGATGAATCGTGGATTCTTGAAAGAAATACAATTGGCCAAACAGAAGCGCAATTTCTTGCTTAGTATTACTCATGAATTAAAAAGTCCGCTTGCTGCTATCCGACTTGCTCTGGACACTATAAAACGAAGGCCACTAGAGCGAGATAAAGTAGAGCTACTGACAGGAAATGGTATTAAAGATACCGAGCGTTTAAAAAAGTTGGTGGACAATCTTCTCCTTGCTGCTAAGATGGAAGATCGCTTTGAGACGGGTAAAGAACCTCAGAACTTGACAGATATTGCTAAAGGTATTATCAATGAATTGATTTTACGACATGAAGATACTGAGATAACTCTTGATGCTCCACCAAAAGTCATAGTCGAAGTCGACAAGCAAAGTATACAGATCATGCTCTCCAATCTTATTGAGAATGGCATCAAATATAGCTATGAAATCAAATCAATTGGTGTAAAAATTCATGAATCAAACGAAACAGTAAGTATCTCTGTTATGGATGAGGGTATCGGAATACCTGATGAGGAAAAAGACCACATCTTTGATAAGTTTTATAGAGTAGGGTCTGAAGACACTCGAACCACAAAAGGAACGGGCTTGGGACTATATATAGTGAAAGGAATAGTAAATGCACACAAAGGGCAGATTAATGTGACTGACAACATACCTCGCGGAACGGTGTTTAACATTACATTACCTAAAACTTAAAATCATATGTCCAGAATACTATTGGTCGAAGACGAGGAAAACATCAGGACAGCTGTCAAGATGAATCTGGAAATGGAAGACTATGAAGTAGTCGCAGTAGGTGACGGTAAGCACGCGATGAAAAATTTTAAGGATCAACATTTTGATTTGGTTATATTAGACGTCATGCTGCCGGAAGTAGATGGGTTTCAAATCTGCCAGCAAATGCGACTTATCAACACAGATGTTCCAATCATATTTCTAACAGCTAAGGATGCGCAAGAAGACAGAATTGCCGGCCTCAAGAGAGGCGGAGACGATTACTTGACCAAGCCATTTAATATTGAAGAGTTGCTGCTGAGAATCAGTAACTTGATAAAGCGTAGCCAAAAATCTCAGGAAAATGCACCTATGGACATATACAGTTTTGGTGACCAGTGGATCAACTTTCAAACCTATACTGCTAAAGGGCGTCAAGGTGAATTTAACCTAACAAAAAAAGAGACTATGCTCCTCAAATTATTGATAGAGAGAAAGAATGAAGTCGTCTCTAGAAATCAAATCCTCCAAGCTGTCTGGGGATATGATGTTTACCCTTCTACAAGGACTATAGATAATTTTATTCTGTCTTTTAGAAAGTATTTTGAAAGTGATCCTAAAAATCCGGAGTACTTTCATTCTGTAAGAGGTGTAGGTTATAAATTTACAGATTAACTATGGAAGAGGTTTTAGTCCTATATACCACACACCCAGATAGAGAGTGCGCCAGAAAAATCACCAAAATCCTATTGGAAGATAGATTGGTAGCTTGTGGAAATATCTATCCTATAGAAAGCCATTACTGGTGGGATGATGAAGTCGTTCACTCCGAAGAGTATGTCGTCATATATAAAACACGACATAGCTTAATAGATAAAATTGAGTCAGTATTCAATGATCACCATCCGTATGATGTACCGTGTATTGTTAGGTATAAAGCCGATGCCAATATGGATTATAAACAATGGGTTATTCAGGAGACAAAGCGTTTGTAAGAAAAGGTATTGTCAAAGGACGTTTGATGCTCTTTGATTAATTATCAATGGCACTTTGGGCGCTTTTCATTATGTCGCTTTGGGCATCACCCTCGTCCTGTCGTCCTCGGGTCGCTACGCTCCGGGGCTCGCTGTTCGCTCGGTCCTTCGGACTCACTCGCATTCGCTCTTGACCCACTCCGCATCGCTGATG
>SLDF01000205.1 GCA_007125435.1 Saprospiraceae bacterium | reverse complement strand
TGACTGAGTGGTGCGAAGCAATCGGGTTGACTAAACGTCAAGCCGATAACGAGGGAACTGAGCCGCCTCTGGCTCAGCGTCGACTGCAACAATAATAAAAAACGGAATTAAGTTTAATCTTGTGAACTTTCAACAAAATTAAAGCCACAGAGCAGCTAGTGACTGCCCATGAGACAGTCAAGAATACAAGCGGATAGCCCGACCCGCAGGGACACGCCAAAGAAATAACCTAATAATCTATAGTCCTAAAGCTTAACGGCACTTCTGGAAAGTAAATACACCAAAGATGCACCTATAATCATGACGATTAATACTGAAATGAGATGTGGTTCTTCGGGAAACATGCCCGGCATGACGTTGGCTTCTGACAGCAACTTGACTCTAGCATCGTCCGGGATCAATGCAGCATCTTCATAGAGTCGACCTGTCTCATCTGTCCAAAGTTCAGGGATGCGCCATGGCCAAATCTTATTTAATGACCCAAGTAGAAATCCAGCCAGCAAGGCCAAAGTAGAAGTACGAAACCTGCTGAATGTCCAGGATATCACTCTGGAAAATAGTACAGCACCGACGACACAACCCACACCAAAAACCAACAGGACAAGTGCGCCATCCAAAACCGGCTCACTAATCAATGACCTAAACGTGGACAGAATATAGGTATACATGCCTAGTAGTAATAATATAAAGCTACCTGATATACCTGGAAGCAGAAGGGCTGTGACAGCAATAGCTCCACTCATACCTACAGAAAGCAAATCTGTGTTACCCTCGGCAGGACTCATCTCTGTAATGAAGTAGGCTGTAAGTGTACCGACGACCAGTGCGACGATTGACCACAAATGCAACTGGCCGGCATCAGCAAGGACGTAGAAAAAAGAGGCTAATATCAGTCCAAAGAAAAAACCCCAAATATGCAATGGATAATGCTCCAACAAATAAGAAATCGCAATAGCACCAATGACCAATCCACCGGCCATACCCATAAATAAGACCAGTAAAAAATTACCATCAATCGCTCGCCAAAATCCTCTAAAGCCTTCCCTCTTTAAGGCAATGATAGCCTCACCGCTAATAGATTTAATAGCGTTCATCAATCGCTCATAAATGCCGGTGATAAAGGCTAAAGTGCCTCCTGATACGCCCGGTATAATCTCAGCCATACCCATTGCCATACCTTTAAAAAGTAAACTGAGGCTGATCGATCTCGATTTTTGATCGTCTTGAATCATAGGTGTTCTTAGTTTTCGTGTCCTCTGCCCTTGGCTTCTCCTCGCTGATACATGGCTTCTAGCATTTTACGGCGTTCTTCATCTCGCATCTCGACAGGAACATCCTCTACTGCCTTCATCAACTCGGGTTGACCGGCATCAATCCATGCTGTGTACCATATAGAACCCAAGGCATGAATAGAGGCCCTAAACCGCTCCTCTACCTGTCCCTTGAGTGCATCACTGTAGGCGGCTGCAAATTCTCTACATTGTGTCCGCACTACTCTCCCGAGTCGCTCATCATAGCAAAACTGTAAGTCAACGGGAAAGGTCTCTCTCAATTTGCGCTCTATGGTCAAAACTGTATCTACATATGAGTGACTTTTAAGTACAGCGTCCCAATAATACTTGCGGGTATCATCTACATACTCTGCAGGTCCTACAAAAAAATCGTAAGTGTCATCAGCAAAAAGCTCAGGTATACGGCTTTCCCAAAAGGCGTGAATCCCATCCTGGTTGGTCAATTGGCCGTTATAATTTTCAGTTGTGTGTAGAGGCACGTGAGCATCACCTATGTAGTGACCTATCTCAGTAGCAAAGCGAAGTATTCGCATCTCGTCTTTGTCCCTGAATGCTTCTGTCAAGCGGTATTGCATCCATTCGAGGTGGTAAGGTAAGATGCCATGCTCAGAAAACTCATCTACCCATACTATGGACTCTAAAGACCGACAGATGTTGGCATAAGGAAAAGCATCACAAAAGATCTGCGGGTCCAGTGTCCAATCATCTTCATAATACTGAGGCTGAATGTGTTCTTTGAAAAATGCCTTATACTTGCTGTAGTCTAAGTCAAATGCACTTCGCTTATAGCTCATAGAAATCTCTTGTGCATGCTCTGTAAAATCTCCAGCTTTATATATTCTTATAGAATCGCCACCTCTGGTGACGGCATATATGGATGAATAACAAGCCAATACACCTGTCCAATCCCGTGGAAGATTATCATAAGGCGCTTCTCCCCAAATATCAAGATCGATGTAGTGACGAACGGCCTCATGCCTGGTGGCGTAGCGTCTCTTGTCCGGATCTACAGAGTGATCGGTAATGTAGTCAATATGCTTCTTAAAGAAAGGTATCATCTCCTGAGGCAGGGTGAATACAGCCAGTCTATTGATTCGTCTGTGACCGAAAAACCCCCAATCGCCATCGCAGTAATCTGCTGATGCAAAGGCGGTCTGCCAAAATAAAAGAATGATTAAGGACAAGTATCTCATAACTTGCTAATTGAGTAGATCATCATAGGATTGACCCTCTTCAAAAAAGTAGTCATAACCCCATAAAATCTTATTAAATAAGTGATCCTGAACGATATAAAAATAACCATCGCTGGACAATGCATAATAACGCTCTACAAACTCCTCATACTGGACAAAGTCAACCTTCCGATAATCCTCACTGATCATATCATAAATGGGATATAATGCCAACTCCTTAGATGGCTTATCTTTTTCTTTGACTGATATGACTACAAAGGGCACTTGACTGGAAACAGAATCTCTTAAAAACTCATCGGTGACATGTGACTCAGCGCCAAGCTTTTCAAAACCTATTAAAAATGCTTCAGCAGCCGGCTTTAGTATATCACTCTTAATCTCCGGCGTCACATCGTAATAAGGCCTCACATCAAAATTATTACCGTCTTTGGTCAGTATAAATGACTTGTTTCTATTTGTTGGGTATTGTAGGCTGACCTCTTCTATATTATCGTATTTGGCTCTGTATATCCACCTGGACATTAGGTCCGCATCCTTCACAGCAAACCTGGATCTGATACCACCCACTTGTGTAGGAACATGCATGATGTAGGGCTTACTGTACCCTTCCATGATGAAAGCTGTACCCAGGTCGTCGGCAGTATTACCCCCGACATAGAATGTCTTCATATTGTCACCCTTTTTATCGTATATCTCCACTTTGATACCATCAGAGGCAAGCCCCCTGATCAGCATATCTTCTGACGCTTTTGGTGGTATATACATAACCCTTAAACTCTTGATGGTACGTAGGATCACATTAATCGGATTCTCGAAAGTTTCATGCTGGTCATTTAGCAGCCATCTGCCATCAGACTGTTTCTTCAGATCTACAGTTCTTCCTTTTTTATCCGCAATGAAAATACGATAAATATCATCGACATTCTCCACAGCAAAATCTCTATCAGGAAAGCTCATCTTGCTATTGGAAGTATTGCTGCTACTCAACCACCAAGCTACACCACCTAATACAATAAACAATACCAATAATAATACTACTCTTTTATTCATCTACTTCTTTTAATGTTATCCCTTGTTTAATTTTTTTTAACTGCTACATCGTTATATGTTGCATTATAAAAATGCTGCACATTTGCATGAATATTTGTATTGGCAAAAACAATCTTCTCGAAGTTCGAAGAGTCATTTTCCCTCTCCCATGTCCAAAACGGTTGTAAGCTGCTTTAATTACATTCAACCCAAGTCTTAAGCTGCATATTTTCGTTTGCGATACTGATCAAATCCTATACCGCCTATCAATAGCAATAATATAGGCAAGACGATATTAATGAGCTGCCACTTGGTTTTCTCCTGCTTTGCCCTGACAGAGTCTAACAGCCTCAACTTGACATCTCTGTTTCTTGCCTCGAGCACCCCTCTCTCATCCAGCATATATTCTACAGCATTGATCAAAAAATCTTTGTTGGCAAACTTATAATTTTCAAACCTGTTGAATCCCAGGCTGTTGTACTGTTCTGTTTCTCTATTGACCGGGTTCTTAATGATGCGTCCATCAGATACAACGAGTATAGAGGTCGGTTCGCTGCTTTCCTTATATGTCATGTCCAGTTGCTTAAGTCCTTCCATCATAGATGCTGACACTTTACCCTTGTATAATGATGGAAACTCGCCACTCAGCAGCACAGCCAGATTGCGGGGTTCCTTATTAAACTTGGATGGGTCTGGTTCATACCTTAATATTTCAAAGGATAATTGAACAGGTATCAATTGGTACCGCGTGTATCTAGAAGTTGTCAGCAAGATATCCTTCTGGATAGGAACAGATGTCTTTATAGTATCTATACTGCTGGGAAATCTAAAGTCTATGCGATCCAGATTCTTCACAATAGGATGATTACTTCTAGGACTGACGGCCGGATGATAGTACCATGGAAAAAGCTCCAACTGCGGCTTATTACCCAATTGTCCCACAGCAAGCGCAATGCGCGTACACTCGAGATCTAAGACTAAATCCTGATTGACCCGTGCACCGTATTTGAAGAGCATATCATCAAGATTCTGATCATATGTGCCAGGAATGAACATTTCCCTGTTCTGCAGACTATCCAGACTTACCGATACTCTATCCATTAAAAACATGACCTTCCCTCCATTCATAATGTACTGGTCTATCTTGAATTTATTCTTCTCACTAAAGGCGGTCAAAGGTCGGGCTATGATGAGTAAGTCTATCTCAGGAGATATCTGGATGACATTATCCAGATTAAGTCGACCACTATCATAAAATGACCTGATCGATGTCTGAAAATCCATCGTCTCAAGAGAGTCTAACTCGCCATTGCCCTCTGTAAACATGATAATTGGTTTCTTATAAACCTGCAGCTTGCTAAATATATTTGAAAACTTATATTCCAGCGAATTGATCGAGTTATTGAGATTCTCTTCGGGCGTAGCTCCGGACACTTCGTTTTCCAGCAAATTAATATTGATGGATTGTTTACCCATATTTACGATGGCGACCGGATAGATGAGTTTTTCTGTTCTTTCTTCACTGTCGATGAGCCTAAGATTGACGGGATTGATACCTTGCTCTGACAATGCCTTTCGTCGAGCATTGATCTCCTCTACAGTACCTTCAGAGGGGTTTTCAAACTCAAATTGTATATTGGGGTTAATCTTTTGATACTCAACCAGTAAATCTCTGACCGATTCCTGCAATCGCTTGAAGCCTGCAGGAAATTGGCCTTCAAGTAAAACTTTAATATAAACTATGTCTTTTAATCCTCCTGCTATATTTTTACTGGCTTGAGTCAGTGTGTACCGCTTATCCTCTGTCATATCCACCTTCTTGTGAAAAAAAGACGAGATGACATTGGCCGCTACCAATATCCCCACTACCAATAAAATCTGTACTACATATTGAGACTTGTTAGAGAGCATATATCAATTTGATTTACCACCTTTTTTTCTGTAAAAAGAACATTGACAAAAATAAAAACAAGGCTATCATGGACAGAAAATAGACCACATCTCTGCTGTCAATCACACCCCTGCTTATAGAAGAGTAGTGATAGTCTATCCCCAATCTCTGTACAAAACTATCCATGCGCCCTACAAAAATGGGCAGCTTACTCAGTAAATAGAATGCATAGTAAAATATAAAACATAAGAAAGTAGCCGTGATAAAAGAAACAATCTGATTATCCGTCATCACGGAGGCAAACAACCCTATCGCCACAAAGCACGCAGCCAATAACAACAAGCCCAGATATGACCCGATTACCGCACCTACATCGATATTGCCACGAGGCGCACCCAGTTCATACACCGTATAAAAGTAAAGGATTGTAGGCAATATGGCAATCACCACCAAGGTCAGACTTGACAGATATTTAGCACCGATAATCTCCAGGTCACTCAAGGGCTTAGTCAGTAAAAACTCAATAGTTCCCGACTGATTTTCCTCCGCAAATGATCGCATCGTAATAGCTGGTATCAGGAAAAGAAAAATCATCGGCGCAATGCCAAATAACTGGCTCAGTGTCGCATAGTTATGATTGAGCAAACTCATATCAGGAAACACAAACATAATTAGACCCAAAGTCAACAAAAACACACCTATGACAATGTATCCAATCAACGAGCTGAAAAACAAAGTCAATTCTTTCTTATAAATATGCCACATACACTACGTCTTCAATCGATTTAGCCGCACAAAGATAATATTTTATAACCGTTCACCCTCCTATCGCTTTATTAAAATCACTGATATGATAACGTTTGACACCCCACATTTGCTGTTCTTCAAATCATTATTTTTTAGTTAGAGCCGGAGACTCGCCCAGGCCATCACTCCATATCGTATATACTGAGTTTAGCCATTGGTTATGATTTTTTGGGCGTGCCCCTCCGCCGCTGCCTCGACAAGCTCACCAGCGGCTTCGGGTCGGGCTATCCGCTTGTATTCCTGACTGTCTCATGGGCAGTCATTATGTACCTGGTGGCTTCCTTCGGTCGCCCCCACCTACATATTCCTGCTTGCCATTCGTCAGCCACTCATATCGCTGCTATCCCTCACGCACAAGAGATTTGTCTATATATAAAAATCATGAGACCACTAGAAGGTAGATATGCTGTATAGTCACATTGGACATCCGGTCTCATGCACTTGATAAAACTCATGTACGTATTGACTCAAGCTCAAAAAAAAAACGTAGATATGAGCCGAATAATCTTTATGATGAGTAATAATTAACAATACACACACAAAACTACATGTCACTTGTACAGTTTAGCTTGATAAAAAAGATATGTTTTCATTCTTCAAATCTGACCCCATCAAAAAATTAGAAAAGAAAAAGCAAGACTTGCTTTCTCAAGCGCACAAGATGTCACATACAGACAGGAAAGCTGCTGACGAGCTCATGATGAAAGCAGATGAATTAGAAAAAAAGATTCAAGAGCTGCTTGACAAGAAATAGGCGACCTTAGGTAATAAAGGAAATGTTAAATAGAATAATGACCAGCATATAGAAAATTACTCCTGCATTATTGTATGTCCAGTATTACGGATATAGGCTCTGCCAGGTTTCTTACTCCGTCATAAGCGAAGATTCTCAATTCATATTTTTCCCTGAGCCATGTTTGTGGGATTACAAACTCATGAGAAAAATTGTATTGATTATCCCCAATATCATCCAAAAGCAGTTGGAATTGAGTAATGTTATTACCGCCCGGTAATCTTCGCGTCAATATTTCAATAGCCGCATTTCCTCCTAATGACAATGACCGATTATCGCTCAAAGTGCCTTCTAGTTGAAGCACAGCTCCTCTTTCTATCTGAACTGTAGAGGAGGCCATCGGTTCTCTCCACTCCCATACCGGAGGTAAAGTATCACTCAGATTTAGAATATCTATACTATAAAATAATGAACGATCCGTAACATTACCGGAAAGGTCTGTAGCCTGTAGACCGAAATGGTATTTTCCCGCAGTTGCATTGTTCGGGGCCGGTATATCTATCCAATCTTCAAACAACTCCCCTTCTAAGGGTATAATATCTTGCACAAACCAATCTTGTGTAGAAGACCTGTGCCCATGACAATCAAAATTATTATGAATATCTATCTTCAACTCACTTAATCCCCCTTCATCTGTTATGCGCACATATGCGCGCAGCGTATCTTCATTAGTCATTCTAAATACAATCTCTTCAATGGTATTGCAAATCAACCCTTCCCCGGGCTCAGGTTGCCATTCTAAAACCTCTAGTAATGGAGGATCTGTATCTATTGCACCTTCTTGCACACATCCCATTATAGCAGTGAGCAGTAAAACTATTAGTATCAAATATACACGCATAATCCTTTATTTCTTACTTTTGCAACAAAGTTACAATAAATTGGTTTGCGATTCTGTGAATATCCATAGTTTTATCATCATCCTTCTCTTTTCATTTCTATACAATGGCCTGTTATTCAGTCAGACAGGGCTATATGTATATGATGGGGATACAGATGAGGACTTGATCGGTGTTACCATAATTCTAGCTGAGGACATGGTCTTGATCAGTGACGAGCGTGGTACAGTTTTAATTGATACAGCAATTCATGATTCACCATATCAAATATCAGTGAGATACGTAGGATATGACCATTTGGACACCTCTATATATTTAGTTCAGGACTCCATCTTACCGATAGCACTTCGTCCTTTGACTAAAGCACTAGATGAAGTATTAATCCTGGAGGATCACGCCAAACATGAAGGATCACTCAGCTCAGTACATTTGAGTGAAAGCTACTTTGAAAAAATCAACTCCGGCACCTTAGCAAAAGACCTATCAAGAGTACCTGGTATACAATCCATCGATATGGGACCGGGTATTTCCAAGCCCGTAATAAGAGGTTTGCACGGCAATAGAATCATAGTCAATAAGGATTACATCAAGCAGGAAGGCCATCAATGGGGCATGGATCATGGGCTAGAGCTAGACCCCTTTGATGCCAACAGAATAGAGATTGTCAAAGGGCCATCTGCACTACAATACGGATCAGATGGACTCGGTGGAGCCATCAATATCCTCCCCAACAAGCTTCCACAAAACAACACATTAGAGGGACAATTCCAGACACTATATAAAACTAATAACAACCATCGAGCGGCATCCCTATATCTAGGCAAAAAGTGGACAAAATGGTTTTTGACCGGTAGAGTGAGTTATCAGGCTTATGACGATTATAGGGTGCCGGCAGACAGCTTTGTCTATAATGGCTTTGAACTGCCCATCTTTGACCAACAATTAAAAAACACAGCAGGACAAGAGTTCAGTATTAATGCAACGGGTGGCTACCAAAGTAGTAACCAGATTACAAAGCTCACCTACAATCGCTATCAGCTTAAAGGAGGTATCTTCGCAGGTGCTGTAGGTATGCCCAGGTCTTACACGCTCCAACCGGACGGCAATTCCGGTGACGTTGATATTCCGTTTCAGGACCTCGTTCATCAAAGGTTAGTACTCAATCACATATCATTCATAGGAAAGGATCACTTCACCTTGAACTTGGGATATCAACATAACAGGAGAAATGAGCATTCATTGCCGGAGTCCCACTCTCAGTTTGATATTGAACCTAATGAGACTTTAGCCATTGGACTGGATTTACAAACCATCTCATGGGAGACACACTATGAGAAAAAACACAAGACATCAGGAAGAACGGTGTTGGGTATCAATGGTCAATACCAAACCAATACCAGATATGGTTTTGAGTTTTTATTACCAGACTTCACCGCTTTTAGAAGTGGAATCTATGTATTTTCAGAATTTGGCCTGACGGATCAATCCGTATTGAGTATCGGTGGAAGGTATGACCTGGGGCATAATCGATCTGATGCATTTTTCCTGGAAAGAAGAAATAGGCAGGGTCAGGTATTTGCGGAGACTTTCGTACCCTTTACAGATAATATCTTTCATAATTGGTCTGGATCAGCAGGACTGTTTTATCAGCTCGACAACATTGTCATCAGGTCCAACCTGGCAAAGAGCTTCAGGATCCCCTACCCTAATGAAACCTCATCCAATGGTATACATCACGGTACATTCAGACACGAAATCGGTCAGGCAGACCTCAAAAGTGAACAAGGCTATCAATTAGATGGCAATATAGAGGGTACACATAATGGATTTTTCTGGGCCGTTTCAGGCTACTTTAATTATTTTGACAATTATATATACCTTAGACCATCAGCTAATTTTTCTACCTTGCCTGAGGCCGGCCAGCTTTTTGAGTACACACAAAATGACGCCATTTATACAGGAGCTGAAGTTGAATACAGATATCAGATGAATACATGGCTGAGCATTGCTCAATCATTGGAATATGTCCATACTTTCAATATTCAGACACAACTGGCACTGCCATTTACACCACCGGTGACGCTGGTATCGCAGATAGAATCAGAATTTGAATTCGGCGCATACACACTTGATCTCGGCCTTATTCACCAATGGACAGCTGCGAATGGCCCACTAAGGATCGATAGGTTTGAGCAAGCCACGCCGGCGTTCCAATTGATAGATTTTACCATTAGGCTATCTTCTCAGAAATGGTTAAAAGGTGTAAGCTTTTTAATTGAAGGGCGTAATATTTTGAATACCCCCTATTTAAATCATCTCAGCCGATATAGACTTTTAAACCTGCCCGAACAAGGTAGAAATATTGTATTCAGTCTGCGTCTTTCCTTCTAGTAATGCGGACTTTTATGTGTTAATGTCATGCACTATCGCCGTAAGTGTCATGTTACTTTCATCTTTAAAATTTATTTGTAAATTCATGGCTTAAATCGATTCAATTGTATCCTGATGTTTTTTTCAGCTGGTATGCATCAGCGATGCGGAGTGGGTCACGAGCGCATGCGAGTGAGTCCTAAGGACCGAGCGAACAGCGAGCCCCGGAGCGTAGCGACCCGTAACGAAGTGAAGGGTGATGTCCAAATTGACAAAATAACATAAACACACTCAAACTTGAATTATAAATAACTTCCGAAAAGTGCGAGATAATGATAACAAGTGTATGCCCTCAGGCTATATCGAATCGTCCATGAAAAAAGCAGGAGCAAATAAAGACTTGATATTGACAGCTTAAACAAAAAAAGTACAACATATATCTAACTGAATAAGAACAACATATGATACTACTAGACGCCAGTTTCAATTTATCCAATGTGGACTTATCCATCATTATTTTTTACCTAATTTTTGTTGTTTTACTGGGTCTTTATTTTGGTAAGAAGCACGAAAATGCAGAGGATTACTTTCTAGCGGGAAGGTCGCTCACCTGGCCGCTCATTGGTTTTTCGCTTTTTGCGTCGAATATGTCCAGTAATTCATTAGTTGGTCTTGCGGGTTCAGGCTATTATGACGGTTTCTCAGTATACAGCTATGAGTGGATGGCTGTGATCATACTGATCATTTTCGCCGTTTTCTTTCTACCCTTTTATTTGAGGAATAAAATTTTCACCATTCCTCAATATCTGGAAGAGCGGTTCAATTACAAGGTGCGAGCTTATGCCTCATTTATAGCCATAGTGTTAAATATTTTGGTAGATATCTCTGCGACACTATATGCGGGCGGTTTGGTTATCAATATGATTTTCCCTCAGTTTTCATTGCTCACGATCATTGTCGGTCTGGCCATCATTGCAGGCATATATACTGTCAGTGGCGGGCTTAGTGCTGTGGTCTATACTGATGCCGTGCAAGCAGTGATACTCATCCTGGGGTCAGGTCTGATCACTGTTTTTGCATATCAACAGATAGGTGGTTGGGAGGCTGTTCACGAGATCACAGATCCATCCCATTTTAAGATCGTAAAGCCACTGGATGATGAGGCTCTTCCATGGCCAGGACTATTTACAGGCGTTTTATTAATTGGGTTCTACTTTTGGGGAACCAACCAATACATAACCCAGCGTACGCTTGCTGCTAAAAATACCAGACAAGGGCAGTGGGGAGCCTTATTCGCAGGTCTGCTTAAGCTGTCCATTTTATTTGTCATGATTTATCCGGGAGCTTTTGCGCGGGTGATTTACCCTTTTGCAGGATTGGATGACGATAACAATGCTTTGGTCACCGCTCTTGACGGCAGTCTGATGGGATTGGACTCTATTTATCCATCCATGTTATTTGACTTATTACCTACAGGGGTTCTTGGCATCGTATTGGCCGGGCTCATAGCAGCTATGATGTCAAGCCTTGACTCCGGATTAAACTCAGTGTCTACGCTTATTACTATGGACTTTTATACTAAGGCAAAACCTGAAGCTAGTCCAAAGAAACTAATGGGCGTGGGTCGCATCATCACGCTAGTTGTCATGGTCATTGCCGTATTTTGGGCACCTCAAATCGGAAGTTTTCCGAAACTCTGGGACTACCTACAACTAACTCTGGCGTGGTTTAGTCCACCTGTTGTGGCATTGTTTGTGGTGGGTATATTCTTCAGGCGAGCCAACGAACAGGGTGCATTTTCAGCTGTAATTGTCGGTTTTCTGATCACAGTAGCCTTAATTATCAATCAAGTCAGTCCATTCTTGAGTCTTCCTAATTTTTTATATGTAGCAGGAATACATTTTATCATTTGCTGTGCTGTCATATTCATAGTTAGTCTGGCCACTGCGCCTCCACCTTTGAAGAAGGTAAGCGCCACGGTCTACACACTCAAAGAATTCCAACGAGAGAGCCGATCACTTACTGATCTGCCCTGGTACAAAAACTACCGCTATCAGGCCATTGGGCTTATTGTTTGTCTACTTATCATCATCATTTATTACAGCTAATTTCCAGATTGAATGCGCATGAAGAATGTCGTTACAGCAAAGGCTTTCCAACTTATTGAAAATGCTACGACTCCTCAAGGGATTCTAGCCAGCCCTATTGAGAAAGATAATTACAGAAGGATATGGGCAAGAGATAGCATTATTTCTGGTATAGCCGGTTTAATTGGTAAACAGGATAAGATAATTCATGGCCTATGTCAGAGCTTGAATAGCCTCAGAGACCATGCTCATAGTACCGGCTTTATCCCTTCAAATATTGGTGTTGAAAAAGCAAGCAAAGTAAGCTATGGAAGTCTGGCAGGCAGAGTCGATGCCTTATTGTGGTACATTGTTGGTGTGGGCTTATATGCCAGATATTCTAAAGACCAGACTTTTATAAAAGCGCATCAAACGACAATTGAGCGCTGCCTATACATTTGCGACATATGGGAGTATAATGGAAGGCACTTATTGTACACACCATTAAGTGGAAACTGGGCAGACGAATACCCTCTGCATGGTTATCTATTATATGATAATGCCTTAAGACTTTATGGGCTAAAGTTGATGAAGTCAATTTATGCAGAATTGGACTTAACAGCGAAAATAGAAGATATAGAGCAAGCTGTTTCAATAAATTTCTGGCCTGACTCAGGCCTCCAAGATTCTAAATTAGTCATACATAAAAGATTGTATGAAGAGAAAGCTATGAGACCATGTCTTAGATTTTCAGCGGGTCTTAACCCATCTGGATACTATGATATGTGGGATATGGCAGGTCATGCTTTAGCATTATTATCAGGTATTGGGTCGGATGAGCAATTGGACTGCATGACTAAAAGCATAAAAAATATAGCTGATGAACAAGGCGTCATGATGATTCCGGCGTTTTACCCTGAGATCACTACAGAACACCACTTGTGGAAAGACGTAGAGAACAACTATGCCTATCGATTCAAAAACTTTCCTCATCACTTCCACAATGGCGGTATTTGGCCTGTGATGAGCGGGCTTTTGTCCCTGGCATACAAGTTAAGGAACAAACAAGACGACATAAAACCGTATGATAAAACTCTACTGCGCTACTTAGAGAAAGATGAGTTCCGGTTCAGAGAGTATATAGATACACAGTCCTATTCTTTTGGTGGGCAGGAAGCCCTGTGCTTTAGTGCTGCCGGTGCGGTTTTCATGTCATCACCAGTCGATCAATTACATTTATTAAAACCTTAAAAGACAAACAACGTGATAGGAGATCAGTTAATAATCAAGCCATATCACTTGCCACCGGCGCGTGCCATTTACAGCCTGGTAAAATCAAGGCTTAATGCCAATAAGCAAGTCATAAACATTTCTGGAGAGTCAGGCTCTGGGAAGTCTACACTTGCTATGGCACTCAGGTCAGTATTAGAGGAGAATGGTCATCAATGTTTCATTTTTCATATGGACGACTACTTTAGGCTACCTCCAACATCTAATCACATACAGCGGCTAAGTGATATAAACTATGTCGGCACTCAAGAAGTAAACTTACAGCTGCTACAAGACCATGTTGATGCCTTCTTAAAAGGTGTAGAAAATTTGGAAAAGCCCCTTATACATTATCGTGAAAATGAAATCAGAACAGAACTGGCAGACTTGAAAGGCGTAGACATTCTCATTACAGAAGGAACCTACACCAGTTTGCTCCAAAATATACTGACAAAAGTTTTCCTTACCCGAGATTACAAAATGAGCTATGAAGACAGATTAAAAAGAGGCAGGGACCCAATAGAGCCTTTCATTGAAGATGTTTTACAAATTGAACATTTAATCATAAAAAAGCACATGGACCTGGCAGATATTCTAGTAGATGATGAATATAATGTAAAAGTCAATAATTAGGAGCCGATTAAAAACATAACTCAAACATCATCCATCGGGGAACAAGTGCTTGAAATCCTGCTTCCGCTTAGACCAGGTTTCTTCGAAGGAAAGTTGATGTGTATGGCTTGTTTGCATAAAATCTTTATTGGCCTTTTGAATTTTAAGTATGGCTAGTACTTGATTGAATGCAAAAAGAGGAATTTTGGGAATCGCTTGCCAAACCTTTAATGGTGTATGATTCAAACCAAGAGATATTAAGAAATTCAAGGCGAATGCCATTAATGAAAGTAGTAATGCCATCCCCCAGAAAATTGAAAACCAAGTAACTATAAAAAACATAATGACAGTGCCACCAAACAAAATCACCAGAGGGGGCATCATGGTATTAAGGCCAAAGTAGAATTGATTAAAATTACCGGTAAATAGGCCTTTGAGCAATACCGGAAAGACATCGCCTAAGTGCCTAAAATATGAATTGAGCCAGCGCGTACGCTGTCGAGAAACTTGCTCAGCCTGATCCACTTTTTCGTCAAAAATAATTGCCTTTTCTTCATATGCAATCCTATGACCATCACTAACCAATTCGAGTTGCAAAGCTTTGTCCTCTGATACGACTATACCTTCTTTTTGCAAATTAACCATTTCACGCTTGATATTGGACATGTATAAATCAAAGTCAATGGACATTCCAGAGCCGGCTATTGTAGAGGATGAACCAATTATGTAGGGCATCTTACGAGCGTAAAAGTCATAGTAGTGCTCACCAAGGGCGTCTAGAGCAGCATATGTGCTGTCTATATTTTTAGCAATTCTCTTACCCTGTACAGCTTTAAAACCAGATTGATGTCGAATATTGATTACATTTAAGGCCTCAGGGTGTGCTAAATTATCCGGATCAAATACTAAAACGTGTGTGTGTTTTCTGACCACATGCTCTAATGCGTAATCAAGTGATCTGACTTTAGAGTTTAATGGCTCAGCCGGGTAGAATACAATAAGTTTTTGATCTTCGATTGCGAAGCTTTGTTCCTCTACTCTATCAGCAATAAGATAAATATGATAATTTTCATAATTCTGTTGCAAAAGAGAATCTACAAGAGGGGTCGCTATCTCTAGATTCTTATAAACAGTTATAATGCATGCAAAGTCAGATAATTGGTCAATATCAGCTGAACGCTCGACCGGTTTTTCTTCATTTCCCACTAAGGCTACCAATGTACTTAGCAATGGAAACCATAGCCAAAAAATCAAAATACAAGTGATAATATAGATCAGTACCATCCCAAGGTTTTATATAAGTAATTTGTATTTCTTACCATTTACCGACTTGCAAACTAAAGACTAAAAGTAGATAACATTGTGGAATCAAACAATTATTAGAGTGTTGAAAGTAAATGATTTTTGTATTTATCAATTAATTGATGGCTGCCGAAGGGTGCATTTCAAAATGTCGTTTTTTCTGGTATTGCATCAGCGATGTGTAAGGGTGGCGACGCAGGAGCCAGACTCAGCGTAGCAATAGCGAAGCTGAGGCCGACCGTCTAGGGAGCCCTGTAAAGAGTCTGAAAATAGTCGTCGTATGATCTAAGTCACAGCTATTTTGAGTAAGATCGAAGAATAAAAAATACGCGCATAGCC
>SLDF01000100.1 GCA_007125435.1 Saprospiraceae bacterium | reverse complement strand
GCATTGCCTATTGCACTTGCCATGTTTTGAAGCATGGGCTGTTCATTTCGCCCTCCGAATAGCAAGAAGCGCACCTTGTATTTTAGGGCCAATGCCTTGAGAGCAACTGTTAACTTTTCTGTAGGATACACTTTTGAGTCATGAGCAGCAAATGGAGCCACACCAATGATATGGTCAGCGCCCCCTGTTAGTTTTCTTATGTCTTCCTCTAGATCTAAACTTATCTCACATGGCGGAGGTACTGGCCTATACCTGTCACCTGCGCTAAGGCCTAATCTGACAAAGGCATTCAAATATCTGTCGCAGGTGTGCTGTAGCGTCTGCCGGCGATGATTGTACCCCTCTTTGACCATTCTGTTCTTTTCTTTTCTGCCTTTGTCAAACCTGGCATATTGCATCCCTCTCCACCGTCCAAATGCACATATGATCCGACTTCTCAGGTTGTCGTGTACATCGACAATGTAGTCGTAGTCCTGTTCAACTATCCATTGCGTGAGTCGCCATAGGCCCACAAGTCCTTTGTGCACTGATTTGTGCTGTATTACAGCAGTATTCAGTCTATCATGACCATAGAAAAAAGTGTCAAAAGGAGCCTTGGTCAGCACGGTGATTTCCAGATTCTGATTGGCATCAAGTAACAGGTGGAGCACCGGCGCCAGCATGGCTACATCGCCCATAGAGGATAGTCGGACGACCAATAGCTTCATGACTCCTTCTTTAGTCCGTAGAGTACTGGATTTAGGCTGTCGTCGTTGTACATCTTCATTTGTTGATACGTCTTGATGATACGGCGTCCACAGCTTACATCTTCAAATAGCTGATCAATAGCTGTACTAAGGTATTTCATTTGAAACATAAGCACATCCAGCTTATCGCTGCACTTTTTACGGTGTGACGCATCAGCATCCAGCCGATTAGCCTCCTCATTCATATGATAGATCTTTAGGCAGAGTATGGATAGACGGTCTATGGCCCAGCCCGGACTTTCCGTATTGATTCGTGCATCCACATTTGGCTCAGGTGGCGACAGATAGTTTACGATTAGGCTGTCCAGCTGCTCCACCTTGTCGGTTCGGTTTTGATTGGATTCATCGATCCGGCGCTTTATAGCCAATGCTTGCATAGGGTCGATATGAGGATCCCTTATGATGTCCTCCAGATGCCATTGGACCGTGTCTATCCAGCATTTGTGGTATAGAGTTTCCGACCATTCTGATGATCCTTCTTCCGATCCGTGAAAGGTCTGATCCACATCATCTATACGATGATAATCGGTTATGGCACCCTCAAATATGGTCACCATATGCCTGCTATTCATTTCTGTTTTTGGAATTGTTGCCATGATTGTCGATGTGTATCTGGCCGACAAATGTACTCAATTCTTCCTGATTTACCTTATGTTTTTAATGACGCCTGTAGATGACACTTTTATTTGTGGTGTCTTTCTTTCTGTATTTTGGGCGATCTCCTCCACCTTCGCTATCGCTGCGGTTCCGGGTCAGGCTATCCGGCACTAGGTCCCCGCCGAAGTTACTATGATTATCCACTCATGTATGATGATGTCAGAACTATATGTAATTCAGGTCGTATGCGGTGACTGCTTCGGCTATTCGCCTCGCATGCCTCCTATCCTTATCGCAAAAAGTTGTAATTAGATCTATGCTGTGAAACACTATTACACCCGGATTATGCATTGGAAATTCGTAATGAGGGTTACAATGGTAAAAAAATAAGTGATTTTGTGAATGAGCCATAGTCACCCCTACGATGATTGAACAAAATCAAGCAAAGCGACTTATTTTGAAGCCATTGTAAGCCGTAATACCCGCCTGCTGCCATCGGCAGGTGGCGGGCAGGGATTTTCTAATGCAGAATACGGGTTAAAAAAAGCGAGGCAAAAAAAAAGTGGCAAGCATTTTTAATGCCTGCCACTATTAAATGAAAAGTTTATGAAAAAATTAGTGATTGACGATTAGCTTCTTAGTTCTCGTACCTTCCATGGTAGCTACCCTGACTATGTAAGTACCACTTGCTAATTGGGAGGTAGAGATATATTGATTGTGATCCACCACTTGCTCTACGGTATTGAATTGTAAAATTCTACCTTGCAGATCAGCTAGAGTGATGGTCGCATCCATTGGCTTCTCAAAGTTGAGCCCCAGTAATGCAAAGTCATCAGCCGGATTTGGAGATAATCTCACGGCATTTTCAGGAAGCTCGACATGATCGATAGTTGTCATCAATTCCAAATTGAGTTTAAGGTACAGGGCTCCTACCAATACTCTCCTCTGGAAGCTGTTATCATAGAAAAATACATTGGGCCAGAAATAGACAAATCCATCCAAGTCTGGAGGAATATTTATCTTATCTCTATCCCATCCAAGATTGACACCCTCCGGTACAGATACCATACCGGCATAGTTAGATGCCAGACCAGGAGGAATGACATACTGCTCGAAATTAGCAATGTCAAATAGCTCTACTTCTATTTCTTGCTCATTCTCACCGACCCGAGTGAAGTAGTCGCCAAACCCTTGTATCTCATTGCTGCCATCACCGTACTGAGCGGTCCCGGAGATCAAATTGCTAAAATTAAATACCCTCAGCCAAAATATTGAAATCTCTGCATCATCAAGCACGCTAACGTCATCCTCTGCACCGATCACGAATGAGAAGGATTTGATAATGAAAGAATCCTGAATAGCCGGTATCGAAAACATAGCACCGTGCTCCCAGTCTTGTCTTATGTTGCAGTCGATATCCCCTGCCGGATTTTCAAAACATATGCGAGATATAGTAGTGGCAGACTGCCCGGATTGTAATACGTTACCGGAGTTGATCACAAACTCTATTCTTTGCGTATTGTTCTCTGGGTCTTCATCTTCAAAATCTTCAGTAGTCAATGAGTACACCAGTGCATAATTGCCAATCTCCAATGCTTCATCAATAATGATGGCGAATGATGTGTCAATATACCTGTCATCGGTACGAGCAGGAAGACTAAGTTCCCAGCTGCCTTGATGCAGGACTTCACCATCTTTCTCCATGGTAATGGTGTATAAGGCATTGTTGACATCTTGAGTACTGACATTGAAAATTCTTGCAGCAAAAGCCAATGAATCAGCAAACTGCATAGAGAACGGTCTGGAATAAGATGTCTGCCACAGTGGCGAAAACACCTCTGATATGCCGATATCATTTGGACGAATCAGCGCCAATGTCATGTTTACGGTTGTTCCCTCCTCTACAGCTGCGATCAATGGCTCTCCATCTTGAAACTGTAGCATGAAAGCCGGTATGTCAAGGCTGGTGCCTTCAGCCGCACTCATATTGATGATGCCACCTCCCTGGTCATTGTTGACAATGATGACGGCGAGCGCTCCTGACTCCTGAGCAAATCTCACCTTGTCGGAAAATGGACAGACACCGCGCCTGATGAGCACTATTTTACCTTCATACAATCCCGGCGCTGAAGCATTACAGCCCAGAGTCGGGCTATCAGATTCATCATCTGCGACGATCAAGTCGGCTGTGATAGGCATGTCATCTTGTAGACCTACAGTCCATCCACCGCTGGTCACGCCATAAGTCTCAAATTGCCGGGCTAATTCTGCCGGAGAATTGACCTCGATGACAATTACCTGAGCTGACAATACAGCACCGATCATCAACATGCCGGCCAAAACCATTAATTGTTTGTAAATACTTTTCATATAAAATGATTATTTGTTAAAAAATAGGTGTCACAAAAGAATAAGATACAGCATGTAAAAATAGACAAACTATCAAAAAATGGCAATCTTTAACAGAAAAAATTATCTAACACCTGTTTTTGCCGAGTGAAGAAGTTTGATTTTTGTGCAGTTTCAAGGCGAATGTCGCATTTTAAGAGTCTAGAAGTCGAAGGTCTGAAGGAGTTTAGGAGCTCAGGAGCTTAGGAGCTTAGGAGCTTAGAGGGATAGGTATTAACAAAGCCTAAAGCTTCAAGCCTCAAGCCTCAAGCTCCAAGCAATCGACATAGCATTATTGGAAATACGAACAGTTATTTTACCTGAAGCCTTCGATTTTTTCTTTTTTTCTGCCTTGTGATCAGGATTCATGGGATTTGGAGGCTACCTCTAAAAACCCCTTCAGCGGCTGGAAGGCAACATTTTACAATGTTGCTGCTTGATAATTTTGATGTAACCCAGCATGTTTATCGGAAATTCGTAATGAGGGTTTATAGGGTAAAAAAACTGATGATTTTGTGAATGAGTCATAGTCACTCCTACGACGATTGAACAAAATCATCAGTTTTAAAGCCATATAAATCCGTAATAGGATTTCTGATGAATATGATGGGTTTGACTTCCTTGTTCATCAGTCACGTAGCTTGGGGCTATACTCATTCTTCACAAGTCGTCTAAATCAAAATTCTCTAAGCTCCAGCTCACTTCAGGGGTTCTTAGATGTAGCCAGAGAATTTCCAGAATTTCCGGTGATTGGCGTTTAATCAAGCGATTGGGCAACAAGCCTTAGTGCTTAGGCATTGTCATCAAATGATCATTTGCCTCCATATAAAACACTCGAACGCTCAAAGTGTAACTATCCCGGTGACCATAGATCATCAAAAAGACT
>SLDF01000041.1 GCA_007125435.1 Saprospiraceae bacterium | reverse complement strand
GCACTGCTTGATAATTTTACTTTATACTTCCTGCTTCATCGGTCGCGTAGCACTTGAGGCTATGCTCTCTCTTCAGCACTCGTCTAAAGTAAAATTCTCTAAGCTCTAGCTCTTTTCAGACTACATCAAGTGTAGCTATGGCTATGCGCGTATTTTTTATTCTTCGATCTCACACAAAATAGCTGCGACTTAGATCATACGACAGCAATTTTCAGACTCGTTCCGTGGCTCACTATTCGTTCGGCCTCGATTTCGCTGAGGCTACATCGAGTCTGGCTGCGCATTCGCTTCGCCACCACTACACATCGCTGATGCAATGCTGTGGTTATAATGAAAAATCTGTGGGTAATTAACCACGGTCCTAGATCACCACTTAAAAAAACTAAAGATTGTCGTTCCATATGACCTGCTTTCTGAAAACTTTGGATGA
Organism: Saprospiraceae bacterium; assembly: GCA_007125435.1. Classification (GTDB taxonomy): domain Bacteria; phylum Bacteroidota; class Bacteroidia; order Chitinophagales; family Saprospiraceae; genus SLDF01. The sequence continues at coordinate 4,195 of SLDF01000041.1, read as the reverse complement.
TTTTCAAAGTTGTGATTGGGGTTATGTTCCAGCACAAATAAACCTTCTCTTGCCAAAATTTTGTGCTCAAAAATAAGATTCGGAATCTCATCTAATAATGGTAGGCCATATGGGGGACCGGCAAAGATATAATCAAAAGTTCTCCCTACGAATGCTATGAATTTAAACACATCAGCCCTGTGTATATCTATGGCATCCTCGATCTCAAGCTCTGACGCTGTCTTACGCACAAACTTTACTGCCGGGCCATGCTTATCGACATAAGTCACATGGTTGCAGCCTCTGGAAATGAATTCATAGGTATGATTTCCCGTACCGCCGAATAGATCAAGCACTGTAATATCCTCAAAGTCCAATTGATTTTGCAAGATATTAAAGAGCCCCTCCTTGGCAAAATCAGTCGTAGGTCTGGTCGGCCACTTATCTGCCGGTGGATAAAAACGTCGCCCTTTAAATTTTCCTGAGATGATGCGCATATGTATTATTGGGGTTCAGATGTTGTACCAGTTATTTCGGGCATGTATTCCAGATGTCGGTACCCATCCAAAATCAATATATTGACCTTCTTAAAGAATATCGTCAGTTGATCAATCAATGTTGCCTCCTCTGTGATATAGCCACCTATGAACACCTCCGGTTCACCTTGCCCGATCTGTCTTAATTCCAGCATTTTAAGTAAGTAATAAGCAACATCGCCTACACTGCGGAAAGGCTGCTGTATACACATCAATAGCTCATCACCTCTGTATAGATAACTGATGAATCCACCGGGAACAATATGGAGATAAATATTTACAGGTGACTCAAATTTAAATACAGAGATCAGGTCGTGCACATGCTTGACGCCGTGTTCGACTTTGACATCTTTTGCTATCTGCGATACTTCTTTTTCGAAGTCATCTATCATCTGTACTGCAAGATCATAACGATCGGACATATTCACCAGCGATCTCTTGTAGCCCTTCATCTGTATCAATGGTAAGTCAACTAAGTCATCAGGAGATATCGAGTCCTTCGGTACCAGCAGATAATCGCCATTATAATCTACGACCTGGATGGAATTCGGTATGAGAGCTGTCACTGCTATGAGCCGGCTGATAGCTTTCTTGAGTTCTTCTGCATTGACCGGCCTACCTGTATCAAAGGTCTGATAAGCCATCAAGCTGCGATCTTCTTGTAGTAAGCTGAGATGCAATTCAGATTCGAAAATTGAAACAAGCAACCTCAGCGCACCCATTTCTGTTGCACTCAGATTGCGATTGATGAAATTATATCTTCTTTGAAAATCCACAGAAGTCCTCTTTTTTGTAATAACTTTGCGTAAAAATAATCAAAGCTTGGAACATCCAATCATATTAGCCATTGAATCCTCATGTGACGATACATCCGTTGCCATCCTGGCAGGTCAAAAGATGCTGTCAAATAAGACATACAATCAGGATATGCACCAGAAGTATGGCGGTGTTGTTCCCGAGGTTGCTTCAAGGTCGCATCAGCAAAAGTTGACAACTGTAGTCCAATCAGCAATTGATGAGGCCGGCATTTCACTACATCAGCTAGATGCTGTGGCTGTGACACGTGGACCCGGACTCATCGGTTCATTAATGGTCGGTGTTTCATTCGCTAAAGGATTAGTCATGGGTCTGCAGATTCCTTTGATAGAAGTTCACCACATGCACGCTCATATCCTTGCACATTTTATTGATGATCCCAAACCTGACTTTCCATTCTTATGCTTGACGGTTAGTGGTGGTCATACACAGATAGTAAGGGTTGACAGTCCACATGACATGGTAATATTGGGTCAGACCCTCGATGATGCCGCAGGTGAAGCATTTGATAAGACAGGGAAATTGCTAGACCTGCCCTACCCTGCCGGTCCTGTATTAGATCGCTTAGCCAAAGAGGGTGAAGTCAAATATTCCTTTCCTGAGCCCAAGGTTGACGGACTGGATTTTAGTTTTTCAGGGCTGAAGACGGCCATCCTATATTTTTTGAGAGATCATACTGCAGATGATCCTGACTTCATCCAGAAAGAACTACCTCATATATGCGCATCCGTTCAACATACAATCATTGAAATTTTGATGAAAAAACTCATCACGGCTGCTGAACAGGAGGGCATCACAGAGATAGCCATCGCCGGTGGTGTATCAGCTAACTCAGGACTCCGATCAGCACTAGAGGTCATAGGCCAAGAGCACAGCTGGCATACGTATATACCCGCTTTTCAATACTGCACTGACAATGCCGGCATGATTGCCAAAGCTGCCTATTATAAGTACCTAAAAAGCGAATTTGCCAACATAGACATTTCCCCAAGTGCAAGACTTGAATGGCAGTAATGTCGATCTTTACTTTTAAAAGTTTGATGGCGGTTATCGGTTATGTGTATGAATACAGAAGGAACACGCGGCACTTTCCTGTCAAAATACGTTCAACTTGATGCGAGGTAGATCTCTCAGACACGCTACAGCCACTACTATAACACATACAAGATCTCACCACCTGGCATTTTTTAGTTCGTAATTTGTACTTCTTCCACCGCTTGCTTGTTTTTGTAATATATCCTTCTTCATTAAATCTTGAATATCTCGAAGAGCTGTATCCTGTGAGCATTTGTTAATTTTTGCCCATTTCGATGTCGTCAACTTCCCATTAAATCCATCTAGCAGTCTATTTATTATTTTTTGCTGTCTTTGATTGAGAATTGTGGTAGAATGGTTTTTCCAAAATTCTGCTTTGTGAAGTATTTTCGATAAAATCTCTTCGGTGGAGTCAATAGCATTTATTAAACATTGCAAAAACCACAATATCCATTCTGTAATGTCTGAATTTCCTTTTTGTGTTTTTTCAAGTTTTTTATAATACTGTTTCCTTTCAATTCTTATTTGCGTACTCATACTGTAGAATCGCTTGACACTTTTGTCAGAACGTGCTAAAGCCATATCCGCAATTGCTCTTGCAATTCTTCCGTTTCCATCATCGAATGGGTGAATTGTCACGAACCATAAATGAGCAATAGCAGCCTTAAGAACTAAATCTATTTCATGCTCATTTTCAAACCAGTCGAAGAATCTGTTCATTTCTGACTCTATCCTGTCTGAGCTTGGAGCTTGATAGTGAACATTTTCTTTTCCCATCGGACCTGACACAACTTGCATAGGAACATTCGTGTCTTTTCTCCAGTCTGCAACTGTGATTTTATATAGATTGCTCCATCCTGAAGGGAACAGTGCTGCATGCCAACCAAATAATCTATCTTTATTCAAAGGTACATCATATCTTTGAGTAGCGTCAAGCATCATTTCAACTATCCTGTCAATATGACGTTCCGATGCCACTGCCCCTGCAATATCAATTCCTAACCGACGTGCAATTGAAGAACGCACTTGTCCAACATCTAAGAATTCACCTTCAATCTCTGATGACTTGACAACATCTAAAGTAAGGGTATTTAATACCGCTTCATTTTGTAAATCAAAACCAAGCGATTCCATTTTACCCAATAGCCTTCCTTGTAGATTTCTAACTTCACCAAGTTTTAACATCACTTTATTATTGTTCCAAGTGAAGTCAGTCCAATTTTCTTTCTCATGTATATAAACTCTCATTCTCCGCAAATTATGCGGTAAATATACGAATTATTCTACGCATTTGAAATTTTCTCCGCATATAGTACGTAGATTAAGCGAGTTAATCTCCGCACTATCGCTTTTTTTCTTAGAGGTAACTGGAGGCATTACATCCACTACATTGATATTAATCGCGAATACTCCAGCTATTAGAGAGTATTTCAAAATTTTGATTTAGCTGGTTATGCATCAGCGATGTGCAGTGGTGGCGAAGCGCAAGCGTAGCCAGACTCGATGGAGCCTCAGCGAAATCGAGGCCGAACGAATAGTGAGCCACGTAACGAGTCTGAAAATAGCCGTCGTATGATCTAAGTCGCAGCTATTTTGGGTGAGATCGAAGAATAAAAAATACGCGCATAGCCAAGGCTACACTTGATGTCGTCTGAAAAGAACTAGAGCTTAGAGAATTTTACTTTAGACGAGTGCTGAAGAGAGAGCGTAGCCTCAAGTGCTACGCGACCGATGAAGCAGGAAGTATAAAGTAAAATTATCAAGCAGTGCAGCGGTCTAGCCTTTGAAGATGGCATCAAGGGTAGCTTGACTCCGTAAGTATTTTTTTT
>SLDF01000303.1 GCA_007125435.1 Saprospiraceae bacterium | reverse complement strand
TCTCTACACTCAAAATCAATTTTGTACTTTTGTCTGGGTTAAATTATCATAGAAGCCTTTTACAGGTTTATTTACATGAACAAACGTGCGCTGCAAAGGCTGATACAACATGAAAAATACTGATACCATATTAACGGTTGCGCCCTCCTGGGTGTCTGTGCAGGGTAGTAGGGTGCTTATCCTGCTGCAGATGGTGGCGCTGTGGACAATTCTTTATCTGTACGATGTAGAGTCTGGGCTCTATCTTAAGGAACTACTAACTCTGGCGGCAGTGGGCTTTGTGCTGAGTAATGTGGTGGCATCGCAATATAGGCACGGTGTGCTGGTGGCGCTGTCAGCTGTGGCGGTTTACCTTTTTACGGGAGTAGTTGGCTTGGGGTTTGTAATGTCTTTTGGGCTTTTGGTAGTATATATAGCCTCATTGGATGCAGTAGCCTTCGGAGTCAGGTTGAGTATTTTAACTTTGATCTTTTCGGCTTTGGTCTATGTGATGGTGATGCCTCCAGAATGGCTGGCTCCAAGCCGTATGGCCATATCTATATTGGGGTCTATGTTTGTTTTTCGATTGTCTATCTTCCTTTATGATCGATATAATGCCTATAGACCCGGGTCTTTTCTGCAAGACTTGTCATATTTTTTCATGCTTCCCAATATGGGCATTTTGCTGTTTCCGATCATCGACTACAAGGTATTTAATACTTCGTATGACGTAGCGCGGAGAGATAGGGCTTATACTGCCGGTATTTACTGGATAAGTACAGGGGTTTTGCATCTATTGGTGTATAGGATTGCCTATTTTTACTTTGTCTTGCCACCAGAGAATATTTCAGCCTTCTATGATTACTGGTATCACATTGGTGTAAATTATTTTCTGATCATAAGGTTGTCGGGGATTTTTCATTTCTCGATAGGGGTTTTATGTGTTCTGGGGTATCATTTACCACCGGCATTTGACAACTACTTTTTATCCTCAGGCTTTAGCGATCTCTGGCGACGGATCAACATCTATTTCAGGGACTACATGAATAAGTTGTTCTACCTCCCTTTGTTTTTTAGATTTAGGTCATGGGGGCAGAAAAAGGCCATGCTTACAGCGGTTTTGATGGTCTTTGCAGTGTCGTGGTTTTTGCACTCGGCACAGTTTTTTTGGTTGCGGGGCGTCTTCCCGTTAAAGGCTGTCGACGGTTTATTTTGGGCCGTCTTTGGCATATTAGTTGCAGCTAATGTGCTAATAGAAAAAAGAACGACCGCCCCTTCACCTGTCAATACAGTTCTGTACAGTATGAAAATGGTGGCTCAGATCATGGGTATGTATATGACAATGAGCTTACTGTGGTCGCTGTGGTCAACCAGAACACTCTCTGAGTGGGTTTTTAATCTAAAAAAAGGCATACCATCTACAGTGGAAGAGATTGTGTTGGCAATGGGCTTCATCCTGGCTGTGTGGCTTGTATTCTCTGCGGTGTACCAATTATGTACAACCGGAGTCGGTCAAAAATTTCTTGATCGCATACAGGCACCATCAAATCGCCTTTTTTGGTCGCTGACTATAATGGTGGGCTTGTTACTATGGCAAATCCCCGGTATAAAAAATAGTCTGTACGACTCATCGCAGCGCGACCTGGACGGCTTCTATACTGCAAAGCTCAACATCTATGATCAAAAGCGCCAAATAGAAAGCTATTATGAAGAGATTCTCGATGAAAGCAGCGTTGAGAACTTGTCTGTTCGTGGTGATTTACTGCCGGCCTCTGATAAGTTTATGCACGCTGATATAGCAGAGTCCACAAAGGATATCCGCATCGTCAAGCATAAAGCCAATACTAAAGGGACTTTCAAAAACCAGACTTACACCGTCAACCAACACGGGATAAGAGGTCGGCCACACGAGGTTGCTAAGACGCAAAACACATACCGGACAGCGCTACTCGGTGGCTCTTATGTGTCTGGCTCTGGTGTGTCGGACCAGGACGTATTTGACTATGTCTTAGAGGCTAAACTCAATGCCCTTGACGGCGCATGCAAATACGAGTTTTGGAACTTTGGTAACCCCGGCTTTGATTTGGTGCAGAGCACCTACGATTTTATAACAAAGTCTGCTGCTGATTGGTCCTTCGATAGATTGATTTACTTTTCTCACGGCGTGGATGATTACAAAAACCTGAAATCCATCATTCAGGCCTATCAGAATGGCTATAAACTTGGGTTGCCTTATCTAGATAGCCTTTTTGCAACACTAGATATAAGCCCGGAGGACCCTTACTACATCATCGAAAATGCACTTTACGACCATAGAGCCTTTATCATCAGTGCATCATATCAGGCGATTTATGACCTTTGTATCGAAAATGACATTCGGCCGACATGGATATTTTGGCCTATGGCGTCAGAACATCGATCATTGACAATGGACTTTGAACAGACTCTCGTATTGGTTAGAGATATTGGCTTCGATACCTTTGTTCTGAATGACCTATATCATGAAGTGCACTACAAAGACATTGTCATTGGTGATACCGATCATCACCCCAATGCTCTGGGGCATAAGATCATGGCAGAGCGCCTTGAAGCCATGATATCTAAAGAGCAATGGCAATGTGCTCAAGATTGAAAAAGTGCATATGCCGGCATAGATGCATTTGAATCTGTTAGTCTATTATATCCTCTAGCTTTTGAATGAGCACGCGGCTAAAAGTGGACCATGAAAACTGCTTAAGGTGATGGCTTAGGCTCTCCTGATCAAGGGTTTCGTGCTGATGGTAAACCTCTACCATAAGATGAGCCAGGCTTGTAGGGTCTTCATTATGGATATAATGTGCGTATTGTCCGCCGACCTCAGTCAGGCTGGAGTTGGCCGCAGTAATCACAGGTGCATTAAGACATAGGCTCTCTAGCACCGGAAAGCCAAAGCCTTCATACTTTGAAGGGTATATCAAAGCAATCGCATTAACGTATAATGACTTTAGAGCAGCATTATTGACATGGCCTGTTAAGATTATGTCATTTCTGTATTTTGACTTGCTGAGAGCGTCAAAAAACGCTGAGCTTTTCCAGCCCTTTCCTCCCACGACGACCCACTTAAAGGGCGCATCCACCAGGTTGTTTTTAAAGCTTTCAAACGCTTTAAGTGTGAGGAGGTGGTTTTTACGAGGCTCTATGGTGCCAACTGTCAGAAAATATGGCTTTTCGACCTTGGGTATTTCAGCAATAGAGACTTGGTTTGCAGAGACAAGAGCATGAGAAAAACCCGGATATATTCTCATACTTTTTTGCCTTGTGAAAGGATATACACGATTGAGGTCTTTTTGTGTATGATCTGAATTGGTAATAATCAGATCTGCTTTTTTGAGAATTCTTTTTAAAAAGATGCGCTGAAGCCATTGGCCAATAGGTCTGTGAAGGTCGGGGAATAAAATTGGTGTAAGGTCGTGAATAATGGTCACCCTTTTGATAGAAGCAGGGAGGTTAAAAGGGCCAAAGTGGGCAGGCTCTATTACGACATCAGCCTTTAGGCGTCTAATGATAGCAGGTATGATGACAAACAACCTAAGAGAAGCGTATCCAATTGGTAGGCGTGTGTTTTTTACCGCAATTTGTTGGGCGCCCACTAGATTACTGTCTTCTTTCTCCCGAATGATAATGATGTCGTGTTGCTGGTTTTGCTCGATTATGGCGCGCACCATTTCCTGGGTATAGACATGTATGCCGGCTCGTTGGTTGTCTAAAGCATCTCCAAGTATGACTATTCTCAAGGCATGTTGTTTTTATAGGCTTCTAGCGTCTCCATTAAAAAGCGACGCCTGTTAAATTGCAATGCTCTATTATAGGACTTTTGTGATAAATCATCAATAAGCGCGTGTTGAAAGTAGGCTTTTTCAAACTGTACACTGATATCGTTTGTGTCGAAAGGATCAGCTACGAGGCCGGTGTCTCCAACCACTTCCTTCAGAGAGGTGAGACCACTATGGATGACCACTTTTTTACAGGACATGGCTTCCAGTGGCGGCAAACCAAAACCTTCATAAGTCGAGAGATAGCAAAAGGCAATTGCGCCGGAATAAAGTGCTGCCAGATCCTTGTCTTCTATAAAGCCGGTCATCATGATATCATCTCCAACCGTTTTCATTGCATTTTTTATCTCTTCGGGTTTCCAACCCATTGATCCACCAATAAAAAGCTTTACCTGACTGTCTTTGTGTTTTTGTTTGAATAAGGTAAAGCCCTTGATGGTATTGACCAGGTTTTTTCTTGGCTCTATTGTGGATAAACACAGGAAGTAAGGACTGTCCGGCAAGTTGTATTTCATCCGCACATGCTGCAATCGACCTGCATCGTTTACGGGGTAAAATAATGAGGGGTCAGCATATTGGTACACGACATTGATCCTATCATTCGCCATTGAAAAATGTTCTAGCAGGTCCTGACGCGTGTGTTCAGAGATGGCAATGACGCCGGCCTTGTCTCCATTGAGAAACTGAAAGCCTTTCTCTGCAAGCTTTATGTTTTCTTCTGTGTGTTGGCTCTCTGAGGTTTTATGTGTGAGGTCATGGACAGTGACGACTACGGGTGTATTAAGGTCTTTTACAAGGTCAATATGTTGAGGCAGGGGAAGGTGGATCAAGTCATAGCCTACAGGGCTGTTTTTATACATTTCCAGGAATGCATCAGTATCTTTTTTAAGGGCCTGTTGCCGCAGCGACCTCAATAAAGCCCTTGCCGGGCTTTTTCTATACAATCTGGCCAGAGCTTCATATAGGTTTTCGTGCAAAACATGCTTAATGGTAGACTTCACTTGCAGTAGCTTTTGCTCATATGGCTGGATGTCGTCTACTTCTGATCGGATATGATGGATAAAGTCACTAACCGGTATGATTTTCCTATTGATCAGCAGGTCAAAGTGCCACACATCACTGCCACAGCGCTGAATATCGTCCAGTCCTTTTAGAAGAGAAATGAGATACCTTTTAACGCCATCACTCTTGGTAATTTGTAGTTTACTGCCTTCAATTAAGACGCGATATGCTTTTGATCGCTCAAAATTAGCCTTGGTTTTTAAACCCATTTTTGTCATAGCCTTGCCGTCGAGCCAATAATGCTGGGGCTGTTGGCCTTGGTGAATGTAGCCAAGCCGCTCCATGACGTCACCGTGCATTTGCATAAATAATTGCTGCATCTCGTGGGGCATTTCTTCATTCCAGGCACCCGCTTTTCCTTTTCTGAAAAAACGCTGGCTGAATTCCTGCGGTTTGATTTTTATAGCTTCTGATGTAGAGCTGCCCCCATATTTTGGCGAGCCAAATTTGAGTTTGTCAAACGTCGGTAGCCTGGACCAATCGCCTTTAGGCATATCGATGATAGCCTCCAGTCGCTCAAACTCACGTCTTGGGTTGTCCACCAGATCTTCGTATTTAATTATGATAGTAGCTCTTTCTATCCACGCATTGACATTAGTAGACCATCCTCCGAAATAAGATCCCTCTGACGCAATAATGGCCTCCTTTAGGTTTTGTAAAAAGTCAGTTCCCGGCTCTACTATGTCTTTTCGATGGTGTGCTATGGAAACCATGGCGTCTCTCCCGTCTCTCACAAGGTAAACTGCCGGAATGCCGGGATCACTGGGTTCTATTTCTTTTGGCAGTAAATGGGTCTTTACAAATTCATAGTCGTCATAGTTTTCTTCTACCGGATAAAGGCTTTCTTTATGCCACGTGCTTGAGGGTATACCATATACATCGTACAGTATGTTTCTAAAATAGGTGTTACCCGACCGTGGAAATGATGCTATCCAGCACTTCATAAATGCGCCTCTTCTTTTGTTAAACCCGGATTATGCATTGAAAATTCGTAATGATGGTTTATGTTAGTAATCTTGCTTTTGTGTCTATTAATTGTTGGTATAATACCATATCTTTATCATTGAGAGCCATTATAGCTCTTCGCTCTTCATCGGAGATGCTGTAGCTCGATGTTTCAAAGAGTTTGTTTTTATTGTCATAAGGCAAATCATGGATGTCAATATTGAGTTTGGCGCACATAATACGAACATCGGACTCAAAATGCTCCACCTCTCCAATATAAAATAAGTCTTTCAGATCAAGACCATCGAGAAAGTGGCTGATCCTGTTTCTGCTTTCCGGTAGTTCGGCATATGTCATCAGGGACTCATCTGCCCTTCCCTGGTCAACTGCTGATACCTTTCCCAGAGCAATGCGCTTCTTAAAGAAAAAGAAATTTGACACCACCCTGGAAACGGGATGTCTTATAAATGTAATCAACTTTACATCGCGACTTTCATGAAGAATTGGACTTACTTCACCATAGGTAAAGTGCCCATGTAATACCTTGACTTTAGGAGAAATAGACTTTGAAATGGTGTCAATTTTTTCAGCATGCTCTATGTCCTTTCTTTTCAAATGGACAACCTTGTCTTGGCCATAATGCGCATTGAAAATGCTCAATATGCTGGTGCCTGCAGTCTTAGGTATATGTATGAATATGACATCAAGCATAGTCTTCAATGTTTTTACCCCTCATTTTTAACACGTTGTGGTACCATTGCACATCGTCTTTATTAAGGTCGCGTATTTCCTCAAGAATATCACTGGAGAGTTTATGTCTCTCGCTTTTTGTTTTATTATGGTGCAATACAGGAGGTAAGTCAGACCAGCCCAAGGCCCCTGCCAATGCTATGATGTCCCGGTCAAAGTCCTCTTGAATACCTATAAAGTCAAATGCATCCATGTCTGCACCCCTTAGGAATTTAGACTGCCTGTTGCGGTTGACCTCTGCCCTGGCATACTCCATGAGAGAGCGTTGCATTTTACTCAGAATGTTCAGTTGGTTTTTTTCTTCATCCAATAGGTCTTTTAACCTTTGCTCCAGGTAAAAGTAATTTGAAATAACGCGACTGACAGGGTTTCTAAGCCATGTGATCATTTTTACGCTTTGTTGATCATATGCCATAGAGGTGATATCAGTAAAAGAAAAGTGGCCGTGAATGACTTTTACTGATGGAAGCTTGGTCTCTTCATAAATCTGTTGATTGAGACGAGCGATACCTTTTTCATTGATGTCAAAGCGAACGACCTGATCGTCACCGTAAACTTCCTTGAGCATGTGCCTAAATGAAGTTCCTGCTGTCTTAGGTATATGCAGCGAAATTAACTCCGTATCAAAAACCCTCTTTTTTTTAAAAAACATTTGTGGTGTGGTATGTAATCATTAAGCAAATCACCATTATATCCTAACTATACAAGGTTGTTTTTCATTTTGAGACTTTGGGCATCACCCTTCGGGCCGCTACGTTCCAGGGCTCACTATTCGTTCGGCCTCTGCTTCGCTATCGCTGCGCAGAGTCTGGCTCCTGTCGTCGCCACCCTTTCACATCGCTGATGCATGAGGAGTAAAAGCGACACCTTAAAATGCACCCTACAAAAGGATATGTCTCGCTGTCTGAAACCGAAAAGCCAAAATACACAATTCGGGTTAAAGATCAAATATAGTATAAATCAATAGTCGAATACACCTTTAAACCCAAAAGCCTTTTGGCTCCTAATACCGGACTACCGACAGTTTTGGATGACACCGTATGTAGCGGGCACATCTACGGTTTCATGAGCACTTGTTTTTAAAGCTATACTGCTACGACCAGAAGAAAGAATAGTAAACCGTTCAGGAGGAAAAATATGAATAAGGTCATCCGTATGTACACCAACCAATTGGGTAACTTTCTGTGTGAGTACTCGGCGTAGCATAGGGGGAAGCCCGCCTTTTTCCTGAAATAACTTGACAAAAAAAGTCTTAGCTTCTGTGGATAACTCGATAAAGTAGAGTTTCCCGTGCTGCCCAAGAAGGTCAGAGATAGATTCAGAAAAGCCCGGGCGGTCATCATTTAGAATCTGTTGCAAAGTTCCGCGCATATATAGGTTTAAGTCACCGTGTGTTGAGTGAAATCGCCGACTTTGATCCGGTTGAATAATATTGAGCTTTTCAAATGAAAGGTTATCAACCTTACCAAAGTGCTGTCGAGCTATATCAACCGCTTTTTGAGAAACATCTGTGCCTATAACGCGAATGAAATACTCTGATAAGAATGCAGACTGGGTGCCAATGCCACAACCGATATCCATAAGAGGCAAGTTGACATCCATATGTTCTTGCATAATAGTCCAGTCTTTGGCGCATGCGTTTTCTGGTGTGACATCCCATGGAATAGCTGATGCGTTTTCTTCCATAGATTCGTAATAATTATCCCAACTGTTTTCGTAATATTGTATCATGTGATGTTTGGACATAAGCTAGTAGTCACATTAACCCGAATTTTGAAATATACTTTTTTGCAGCCTTAAACCCGAATTATGCATTAGAAATTCGTAATTAGGGTTAAAATAACGATAAAGGTTCACGACAAAAGTCTATCGCACAATCTAACTGAAAAAGATGTTTGATACAACAATATTAACAAACTAGTCGGCAAAACAAGTTAACTTGACAAAAGAAAATACAAGTAGGAGGGTATTATTTCACCGGTACTTCACAGTATATAATGGAGGGACAAGTGGAGGCCAAATAAAAGTAAGAGATAGCTTTGAGCACTTAAGGGCTTCTAAAAAGTTTGTTCCAAAGGTGTTTTTCAATCCCCAAACAGTTTGGTTTGACAATCCGGGTAATGTATGGCACAGGTATAAAGAAAGCAGTGACGAGATAAAAGAGTGGACACCTGCCCTTAATGATATTATGTTTTTTGCGGGAGTAGACTGGATGATTCTCAGTCCTGCTGATCGAATCAAGCCACCAACACCGATTGTAAACATTGCCCACCCCAGACATATCAGGCCTGAGGATAAGAGGCATGCCTATTTGCAGCATCCGGCAATACGCATTACCAAAAGTTCATTGAGCAAAAAACTTCTGGATGAATATGGCGTCAATGGTCCTGTTTTTGTCATCCCTGATGCCGTGGATCCGGCAGATTTTCCGGCAATCAATGATATGCCCAACGTAGATGTTCTAATTGTTGGTTTAAAAAATCCGCCCTTAGCCAAGAGGCTATACAGAAAGCTGCGGTGGAAAAGCTTCATCAAGGCCAGAAACCTAAACATAAAGCTACAGGTGCCACCTAAGCTGCCTACTCGAAATGACTTTCTTGATCTTGTCAATAGTGCATCAATAGTTGTTTGTTTGCCATTAGAAGCAAATAAAGGTGCTGAAGGTTTCTATCTGCCTGCTTTAGAAGCGATGGTCTTGCAAAAGCTGGTCATTTGTCCCTTTGCTGTCGGTAATGTAGATTTTTGCATTCACGAAAAGACATGTCTCATGCCGGAATATAACGAAGAGCGTATAATGGAAGCCATAGAACAAGCTTTGAAAATGACCGCTTCTGATCGTAAAAAGATCATATCTCAGGCTACAGAAATCACCAAAAACCACATGATAGACAATGAGAGGAAAGCCTTAATTGAGCTGGTAGACCAGGTAGATGATCTATGGCAGACGCACTTTCCCGGTTTGGTCCATAGGTGAGGTCACAATAAGGTCTTGTATAGGGATATATAATTATCTACGGTGTCCCTGAGATGAAAGTGCTTCTTAGGTTTGGTATTATAGTTGTCTTGTGACGCTTTTACAAGTGCGTCTGCCAAAGCTTCACCGGTCAGCGCTGACATTTCAATAAACTTGCCACTCACCGTTTCTGTTAATGCGCCCCGTGCAGAAGAAATGATGGGAATATCACATGCTACACTTTCTGCAGCCACATAACAGAAGCCCTCACTATACGAAGGAATAATCACGCAATGAGAGGTTGTCATTTCTTGTAATAGATCTGCCCGGTTGAGTTCGTGATGAAATGAAATGTATGGCCCCAGTCCATATGATCGAACTAGCGACTTGATCTGATTGAAAATGGACTTGGGCTTTTTAGACGTGATCATTTTCAAGTGTACCTGTTTATTGTTGCTGTTCGCGGCATAGATCGAAAGCCCCTCTAAAAGAACATCTATACCTTTTGAAATGCCGGGCCTTCCTATAAAACAACAGGTGAAAGTATCCGTAGGGCTATGGTTCACATTTTTAAACGTGTCATAATCAATGCCATTATAGATAACCTTAACCCTACTTTTGGGGACACCGGCTGCCATTAGACTTTGACCAGTAAACTGTGACACAGCTACAAAAACATGAAAAGGAAGCCGTCGAATCATAGATTCAAAAATGTAGAACAGTCGTAACTTCCACTTTGACATGAAGGGCAGTGACAGCCAAAGCCTTCCCCACAACTCATGAAAAGTAATGACACATGGTATTTTTCTGATTTTAGCGGATACAAATGCAGGAATCGCAGCATTATAGGAGGCAGTATGTATAATATCTGCACGCTTAGCCAACTTCACGGCTTTAAAAACAGCTATAGCCGTAAAGAGGTATCTCGAGCGCACATTTACTCTGTGAACACTTACACCATTGATGGTTTCAGATGTCGGTAAAGATGAGTCAAAACGAGTGGTCAAAACAGTGACCGTATGGTCTGCCTTCACCAAAGACTCGGACAAGCTTTTCCAGAGGTTTTCGGCACCTCCAATATAAGGATAGTAATGCTCGACAATGAACAAGATATTCACGAAGATGTGTTTTGTTTGGGACCTTGATTGAGAGCTAATCTTCTCACCAGGTCTGTCAATGCCTTATTCTGTTTTTTTATAACAGCAAATGTGCGAAAGTGAATCAGTATCGAAATGGCAAGCCCCATAAAAATAGCGGTATTTACATTGCTTTTAATACCAAGAAGGGAAGACATAAAATAGGTTATGGTATCAGGAAATACAGCAAGAAGACCGATAGACAACCAAATAATAACCCAAAATAGTGTTTCAAAAAGTGTACTGTTGCCAGAGGTGTTTTGTCGGATCATATAAATGACAGACACTATGCTGATACCGGGGACGATGATTTGGTAAATTTCCATCGGTTTGGTTTTTTAGTGTTTAAAAATGAAGTGGTGAATGAGGTTAAAAAAAGTTTTGACCCCCTCTTTTAAGTTTTGGCCTTTGCCTTTGACGTCCTTGTTGTAGGTGACGCTTATTGGTACTTGTATGATTTTAAGTTTATGTTGGTGGGCCTTTATGGCGACTTCACTGCAAAACTCATATCCATTTTGATCTATATGGATTAGGACGGCAGCTTGTCGGCTCCAGACTTTAAAGCCCGATTGTGAATCTCTGACAATGGACATGCTCATAATACTCGTTACTATATCTGCAATGAGGTTATACAACTTTCTTGTCCAGGGGATGGAATTGGACTTTTGCAGAAAGCGATTGCCCATTGTGAGTTCAGCATTTTGCTCCATATGTTGGGAAATCATATGCCCTATGTCTTCCGGACTGTGCTGCATATCACCGTCAATGGTAACGGCCAAGAGGTATTGTCTACTTCTCCTAAAGAACTCAAGGCCGGTTTCTGTTGCAGCGCCTACACCTCTGTTGATGATATGGCTCAGTACCATGACCGGGTGTTTATTTAGTTCTTTTTGAGTCTGATCTATGCTGCCATCATCTACCACAAGGATGTTCTTAAAACCTAAATCGATAACAGACTCTATGACTTGGCCCACCCTTTTAGACTCATTGTAGACAGGGATAATAATTAATACAGCATCTTTATCCATGGTGAGCATGCTTGTCATTTCAGTTTTATAAGCGCTAATTTACCATTTTGCGCGACTTGTCTACCAAAAATATTGGCACTAACCCTGACTTGCTGTCCATTAATGTTGACCATCATCGGTCCGTTAGGGTCTACTACGTACCTATCCGTACTAATCAATTCAACATAAGGATTATCATACAAAAACTGCATTAGCCCTTCAAACTTCCTTATGAGTGTCTTGTCCGGCGTATTGTCTAATGTGGGCGCATCAAGGCCTATTAATAAATAGTCTAGTCCGGCTTTTTTCAATTTAGAGGCTGTAGCAACTTTACTGTTATTGGTGCTTTTCCATAAGGCTGCAAATAAATCCAATTGATCGTCCTTGTATAGCCTCTTGTTATTGTTTTTTATGAAAAACTTTAAAAAGGTAGCTATATTTAAAACCTTGGCATTGGGGTTTGAATTGAGCTCATTAATGATGATGTTTGTCTCGTTATTGAAGATATATCTGGCTGCCTCGTCGGTGTTAAATTCACCGGAAGCATATTGTAAAGTTTGTAGAGGAATGACCTGGTCAAAGTTAATAACACTCTTTTCCAGCGTGTTTAATTCCATTGGTGATAGTCTGAACGGGACGAGTAAAACAAACCATAAAGCCAGAACGACACCAACAGCACTTTTTACCCAGCGTGATGCAGAGTAGATACTGTCTTTGTTGCTAAAAAAAAGCATTGTCAATAACATAGGCGCAAGACTCAGGCCTACAAGACCATACCAAATGATACCACTTGAAAGCAATAGCCAAAACACAAAATACCAAAACAATAAAAACGCAAACGCCTTCTCGGTTTTATTCCGATTAGATAATACGTCTTTAAAAACATAGTAGAATACAGGTATGAAAAGCAAAGTGTATAAAAGGCTAATGCCGTCAGTTCCCGATGTCAACCATATGTTTAATGCGCTTAATAGGCTACCTAAAAATAGTAATGGCTTCATCACCGTGAGATAAAATGGAGTAAGACCAGAAAGTATATTACCGTCTGCCGTTAATATACCCTCTTCCATGATGGCTACAGCCTCTTTATAGCTTAACATCTGTGAGCCGACGGTAGCAGACCATACAGATATGATTAGCCAAAGCCAGATGATCAGCCACTTGAAAATAATATGGCGCTTTTGTCCGGCATGAAAAGAAAATACCAGCAATGGTAAAATGAGTATTAACATGATTCCGGGATATCCACCCCACATTTTGACATTGGTTTTCATGGATATGTCGTAAGGCAGTGATATGAAACGCATCACTCCCCCTTCATAACCAAGATACCTTCGGATTTCTTCATATTTTGCTGAGGCCTCTAATGTTTCCTCTTGAGTTAAATGTACATCTGGTACACTATTTCGTTCTATAAAAGCCATATTAGAAGGCTGCGGAATACCGAGGTCTTTTTTTGACAAAGGTTCAAGGGCACTTTTGCCTTCTATAAGATTACTGAGGCCTATAGTTCCATGTTCTAATGTGTTTTTTATCGCCCAGGGCATAAATAAGATACCAAAGCTAAGGCCCAAAACCAAAAGTGGTGTAAAAACCTTGATCTTGGGTACACCTTGCCGTTTAATTGACCAAAAAGTAAAGATGAGACCAAAGATAGCTGTCGCAGATACCAAGAGGTATTTTTCAAGTGCGGTCACCTCAAAAGCAGCGAAATGGTATAGCTCAGCCCAAAAAATAAGTGCACATAACCAAAAACCTGAAGCCCATGCAGCCCATTTACCCCGTCGCTGATAAAAATAAAAAATGCATAATACAAATACTGCGGTAACTGCAGTTAGCTTAATACCTACCATATAGCCACACAATAGGCCTAGAGCAGCCCAGGTTTTTAGTTCGTTATTGACACTTAGAGATTTATCATCTCTATAATATTGGAGTATGACTAGAATGATGGTTAGACCAAAAAACAGTGCAGCCAGATCAACCTTACCTTCAAATGCGCTTTGCCACATGATGACCGGCAGGCTGAGATAAGCTACAGCTGAGAAAAGAGACCAATTAATATTTAAAAAAAGCCTGCTTAGTTTGTAGATTAAAAACAGAGAAATCAAGCCGGGTATATTGCTGATGTGCAAGGCCAAAGCATTATTACCGGCCAATAAGTATCCTAAACTTGACATGAGTGACCAATTGTATGGCTGATATCCACTTACTAAAGAAGACTGATCACTAATCAGCTTTGAAATATTCATGTAGAGATTAAGGGAGTCAAACCCTAATGGAACAGGGCTAAAGGTATTTAGACAGTTAATCGCTACCAGAAAAACACCAAGCAAAACCAGTAAGAAGTTTATTGTCTTAAGCTTGACTGGCTTTGTTGTCGTAAGCCACGATTTTAATACCAGTTGCTTTATGGGTCCAAAGCCCAAAGCAAGACCGGACAATAATAAGAGCCATGCAGCCAGAGTTGTTAATACCCCTATTAGACCTAAAGCAAAGAGCACTGAACCTAATACCAACCATCCGAAAGCTAAACTGATAAAGAAGCCCGGATTATCGAATGAAGGCCACTTCAATAATGCCAATATTGACCTACCAATACCATAAGAGCATAAAACAAATAAGCATAATATACCATGAACTTTTATAAGGTGGCTTAGAAAGCCGGACCAATCAATACTTACCCGGTTTATACTACCTAATACATACAAGATAATAACCATAGACAGTACTACAGCCGGATATAAGTAAATAGGCCGAAAAGACTTTATTGTTAATGATGTCCATGACATAGGCTTTTTGACAAATATCAAAAAAGCGATACCGCCGAGAATGAAGATTTGAAGAAAGGGTACGGCACTGTATCTAAAGTTGCCTAATGCTAAAAACAGGTGCTCAGATCTTACAAAATAATCTAGAGCAATAACGCCCAGCCAAAGTAAAGTGCCTGCTATCGCAAGTCTTCTAAAAGGTTCACCCGGTTTTAACATACCTTTATTAAACTACTAATTAAACTACAAGAGTAAGTGGCATAGTTTGAGTTTGCGCTCATAAACATCTAAGGGCCCGAATTGCTTTTCCGTTGATGTCTTTCTTATCCATATGCATTTTGGGGTGTATAATTAAGGAGTCATTTGATCAATTGGAAAATGTCATCCTCAAAAATAAGCTGATACACATCGTGTAATAAACCTTTTGCTTGACCACAAAGTAAAAACAAATATCTTAAAAGCATGATTTTGGTAAAAAAATATGAACATTGATCTACCAGCGTGGGTTTCTTTTATCTTTTTGGCGTTAGCTGCGTGAGAGCGACTGAACGGTGCTATTAATTGTCTGAACTATGATTTATAGGGTTTTGAGATGACCATGATTATTGGCCTTGTGGGCAGGTTGGTTTGTTTTATTAGGTAATTGGCCTTATGGTAGGTCATTTGTGATGTTAAAGTTTGGAACTCACACCGTTCGTGCTACTGATTTTTTTTATTTTGAAGTTAATCGGTTTGATTTGCTCACGTTTATCGCACTTGAACTCGAATTTATGGCAGAGCTGTAAGCTGCAAGTTACAAGCCTCAAGCTACAAGTTACAAGCCTCAAGTTATAAGCCTCAAGCTACTAACTACCGGCCTGATAGGACTAGCTATTTGGTCGGTTATTTGTCATTTGCTTTGCTTTTGTTATTATTATTTTCCTTGTGATCATGATTCACAGGACTTGAGGCTACCTCTATGATGCGAGCCTCAATCTGCAAGCCTCAGAGAGGCGACATATTAATAGCGCAGGGCGTCAGTTTGCAAATTTATCACCAAATGTTTTGGCGCTATTTTTGCGCTGAAAGAAGCAAAAATCGTGACAAAACAACTCGACCGAACCCACCAATAAAACTTGAAAGCTATCAATCATCTTCAAGCCTAAACAGCGGAGATAGCAACGCTATCGCAGCGTAAACGTTTGAGAAAGCGCAGCGTATCTCAAACATTAAACAGCGAAGCGTTAAACTTTTGATACCCGATAACCCGTAAAACGCAACCGACAACCGACAACCGACAACTGCTCGACTGCGTGAGGGATAGAAGCGATATGAACTATATATCTATGGTTAGTGGAGCACAGATGTGTCGGCTTGACTGAACGGTGCGAAGCAATCGGGTTGACTAAACGTCAAGCCGATAGTGATGGAACCGAGCCGCCCCC
>SLDF01000037.1 GCA_007125435.1 Saprospiraceae bacterium | reverse complement strand
TTTTAATTTATACTTCCTTGTTCATCAGTCACGTAGCTAAGGCTATGTTCCTTCTTCACAAGTCGTCTAAATCAAAATTCTTTATGCTCCAGCTCACTTCAGGAATTATTAGAGGTAGCCTAAAGCTTAATATGATTTTATATTAGTATAAACATCATTGGCACGAGATGGCTTTAATCTGCATAATTTGCAACATTTCCCTTTATCTCTAGCTTCAACCCGTATTATGCATTAGAAAATCTATTACGGCTTCAAATGGCTTCAAAATAAGTCGCTTTGCTTGATTTTGTTCAATCACCGTAGGGGTGACTATGGCTCATTCACAAAATCACTTATTTTTTCGCCATTTTAACCCTCATTACGAAACCCTAATGCATAATGCGGGTTTAAGTGGATTGTTCTCTATATCTGATCTGAGCAGCAGAATGATATAGCTGAGCGCCAATTACATAGAGCACAGACTAGAGCTGGGGCCCTTCATAAAACAATACCATCAAAAATAGCCTACACTTCCTCTGCCACCTGGCGATGTCTGGCGATGAGATCTTTCTGAATATCAGGAGGTACAGGCTGGTATTCGTAGAAAGTCATTTCAAACTTTGATTTGCCTTGTGTTAGTGATCTCAAAGATGTAGAGTACTGATGCAGCTCAGCCAAAGGCACGTGGGCAGATATTTTTTGGTAATTGCCCTGAGTATCTATGCCCATGATAATAGCTCTCCTCGACTGGAGGTCACTCATGACGTCCCCCATCACTTCAGCATAGCAGAGCACCTCCAATTCATAGATAGGCTCTAACAGCTGAGGTCCGGCATTGACAAATGCATTCTTGAAAGCCATGCTCGCCGCTATTTGAAAAGCCATATCATTGGAGTCTACAGGGTGCATCTTACCATCGTATATGCATACGCGGATATCCTGGCAAGCTGAGCCGGTCAACGGTCCTTCTTCCATCTTCAAGAGTATGCCTTTTTTTATGGCATTTGAAAACTTTGAGTCAATACTACCCCCTACTATGCACCAGAGGAATACCAGTTTTCCACCGGTCTTCAATGACTCTACCTCTACGTTTCTCACACTGAGATCATGAGGGTCTGGCATACCTTCTGTATATGGCTCTATCCTCATATGAACCTCGCCAAATTGGCCGGCTCCGCCACTTTGTTTTTTATGACGGTAGACTTCATTGGATGGCCTTGTGATGGTTTCACGATAAGGTATCCTGGGTGACTCAAACTGTATGTCGATATCATAGACTTTCTCTATCCGGTATTTGATGAGGTCCAGATGTAGCTGCCCTTGTCCGAGTAGTAGAATTTGTTTTAGTTCGGCTGAATGCTCAACCTTGGCCGTTGGGTCTTCTTCTTGAATTTGGTGCAAAGCTTTCGCCATTTTTTCAATATCGTTTTTATTATCGGTATTGACTGCCATCCGTATACGAGGCGAAGGAAATTGAATCGGCTGAATAGCCCTATCCACTCCTTTTTCATTAAGCGTATTATTGGTATGGGCATCTTTGAGCTTTACAGCTACGCCGATATCTCCGGCATTGAGATGAGAAACCTCTTCTCTCTTCTTACCATTGGCGACATAGATGTGACTGAACCTCTCCACCTGGGCATTTTTAGCATTGATCAGTTCGTCACCATTTTTGAGCTTACCGGAATAGACTTTGAAGTATGATACATTGCCAACTCTAGGCTCTGTCAGTGTCTTGTATATAATTATGGTATTTTTGAAAGAGGAGTCACATTTAAGCGTCTCTCCATTGGTTAGTTTGGCTTCTGGTCTATCGGCTGGAGAAGGACAGATATCATTCAGAAAACCCATTAGTCTTCCACTACCCATGTTACGCACTGCTGATGTACAAAACACTGGAAATATCTCTTGCTGAGCCAATGCAATAGTAAGACCTTTAGCCAGTTCCTCCTCATTAAGTGATCCATGGTCAAAAAACAGCTCCATGAGGGTCTCATCATTCTCGGCAGCAGCTTCTACTAATGCATTGTGCATTTCCTGGGCTTTAGCTATTTCACTTTCGGGAATGTCTCTCTTTTCAGGCTTACCTCCGTCATCATTGAATACGTACATGACCATTCTAAGGGCATCGATAATGGTGTTGAAGCCAATTCCAACATTTGCGGGATATTGAACCGGAATGACTTTCGGGCCAAATCTTTCACGAATTTCTTGAAGAGTCATCTCGTAATCTGCTTTATCATGATCAAGTTGATTAATGACAAAGACTGCCGGTGTTTCGAAGGCTTCTATATATTCCCAGATCAACTCAGTCCCCACTTCTAATCCGTGAGCAGCATTGACTGTCATGATAGCCGTATCTGCTACTTTCATAGACGATACCACCTCGCCGGTAAAATCATCTGCTCCGGGTGTATCTAAGATATTTATTTTATTGCCTCTCCAATTGGCATGCATTAAAGTTGTAAAAATTGAGTTGCCTCTCTCTCTTTCTATATCTGTATAATCTGACACAGTATTTCCATCCTCTATACTACCTCTTCTCTCTAGCGCTCCTGCTTCATAAAGCATAGTTTCTGCAAGAGTGGTCTTTCCGCTTCCGGAATGGCCAAGAAGAACTACATTCCTGATCTTTTTTGTTTCAACTACCATACCTTTCTATTGCTTTTTATTTTGTCAATAATAATTTGATGGTTGTAAAATACCAAATTAGGCAGGATTGGCAAAATTTAAAGCTTACATTTTACAACCCTTGAGACATGATGGTTCGCCATCATACATTAATTGCTGATTACCTGCCATTGTTATCTATTGAACTTTCATAATGTGTCTTTCATGTGCAAAGAATCACATTAGCAATTCGAAGTAAAAAGCAAATAAGGAATACATTTGCACCTATATGACATCGATTTTACTAATAGACAATTACGATTCCTTCACGTACAACCTGGTGCATTACTTGAGGCTTGCGGGAGCTGAGGTAACAGTAGTGCGCAACTCCAATATTCCGACAATTAGCTTTGCTGATCACGACGGAATCGTCATCAGTCCCGGTCCGGGAAGACCCGAAAATGCCGGTCAACTCATGAACTTCATAAATGCCATACCATTACACATGCCTGTTCTGGGCATATGTCTAGGCATGCAGGCGATTGGACTGTCCCTAAGCATTCCTCTAGTCCATGCGCCACTACCAATGCATGGAAAGACCTCTCTTATAAACCATAACCAAAAGGGTATATTTACTGACATTAAAAGTCCGACGCAAGTCATGAGATACCACTCCCTCATCCTAGAAAACAAACTGAGAGATGACATGGAAGCCATAGCTTACTCAGATGATGGCATATTAATGGCCATCAAACATAAAGACAGACCTTGGGTCGGTGTTCAGTTTCACCCTGAATCCATTGGCACAGATTATGGACAGCAGATGATAAGTAATTGGGTTAGACAGTTGTAGAATATAGTATCGAATGTGAAAACGCTTATCCCAGACCACAACCCTCTTGTCTACGACCTTCTAGACAAAAGATAAAAGGAACATTTTAAAAGAGCCAAGGCAAAAGGTAAAAGAGCCAAGGCCAAACAAGAGATAAAAAGAGTTAAATGTCGAAAAGTCGAAGGTCTAAAGGTCGAAGGTAACTTTTTAAGAGTCTAAAAGTCTGAAGGTATGAAGATCGAAAGTCTGAAGGAGCATAGGAGCTCAGGAGCGAAGGAGCTTAGGTGTAGTCATCAATTATTTGATATAATTTTTTTGTAATGAAGAAGATAGTCTAAGGTTTCTTTTTGGTCTGAAAGTCAAAGGTCTAAAGGTCGAAGGTCGATGAAAGCCAATGTTTTTTTTAATAAAAGGTAGAATGTAGAACGTAGAATGTATGAGTTATCCTGTGCTCATGTTTAGCTCACTATCGTTCGCGTTCAGTTCGCTTTGCTCACGTTTCACTCGCTGCGCTCGTGTTTACAGCAGAGCTGCTATTGGAGCTTTTTCGGCAATTTGTTAGTCAGGAGCTGCCATTCAAATAAGACTTAAAAGCTATCAACCATCTTCAAGCTAGCAGGATATAGCAACTAGCTTCAAGCCTCAAGCTCCAAGCAACTAAAATAGCATTATTGAAAATACGATCAGTTATTTTATCTGAAGTCTTTTATTTTTTCTTTTTTTCTGCCTTGTGATCAGGATTCACAGGATGTGAGAATTTACAGGATTTCCAACACCAGACATTTTAACAGCAGAACTTGCCCAAAGTCAGCGTTTAATCCTGATCACTAATACTATATATGACTTAAAAAAAAACACTCGAACACTAAAGTTTTAACTATCCCTATGACCATTGATCACCACAAGGACTCGAAAATGACAGTTTTTACTTCTCATATAATCCTGTAAATTCTCACATCCTGTGAATCCTGATCACCAAGCGAGCATCAAAAAAAACATACAACACTTGAACGCTACGAATGAAACTATTCAATAACAAAGGAAGAAAAACAGATACTCCGCAACCAGAAATCAAGACAAAAGATAAAAGGAACATTTTAAAAGAGCCAAGGCAAAAGGTAAAAGAGCCAAGGAAAAAGAAGAGATAAAAAAAGTCCAAAGTCGAAGGTCTGAAGAAGCATAGGAGCTCAGGAGCATAGAAGCTTAGG